>NZ_ATCO01000118.1:0-70072 GCF_000422025.1 Geobacillus sp. WSUCF1
TATTTACGCTTGTGAGGGAAAATCAACAAATCAGTGATTTTTGCACATCTTTGTGCAGGAAACCGTATTGCTTGTCAAGTACATGTTGTGGTGAAGAGCCGCAAAGTTGGCAAGTCGAGAGGCGATTACCTCCCCTTTCCTTCGGGCAAAAAACTTTTTCATAAGGGAAAGAAGGTGAGATTGTGGATAGAAAATTAATGTTAGATTTCCCAAAAAAAATAGTAGTTGCCAAAAACAAAAGAAAGTTTAAAAAGGAATATCTATGGGGCTATTTGTTTATTGCCTCTCCGATAGTTGGGTTTTTGTTATTTGCCTTTTTGCCTATGCTATTTTCTATATATGTGAGTTTTACAGAGTTCGATTTATATAGTCCTGCGAGGTTCAATGGATTAGAAAACTATAAGCAGTTGTTCCAAGATGATATTTTTATAAAAACGGTGGGTAACACATTTTATGCCGCTTTAGGTATCCCTATAGGATGATATTTTCCCTTATGATAGCAATAGCCTTAAACCAAAGGATAAAAGGACTAACTTTTTTTAGAACAGCTTTCTTTTTACCTACTGTATGTTCAATAGTCGCACTGACTTTACTTTGGAAATGGATATTCAACTCAGATTTTGGATTACTAAACATTCTATTGAGTTATATAGGGGTTTCAGGACCGGCGTGGTTAAGTGATGAGCATTGGGCCATGCCTGCCATGATTATCCAAGGGGTATGGGGTGGCCTTGGTGTTAACATGATATTGTACCTTGCTGCTCTACAATCAGTACCGAAGGATCTTTACGAAGCTGCAGAAATAGATGGTGCAAATGGTTGGCATAAACTTATATATATAACCATACCTTCAATATCTCCAACAACGTTTTTCATACTTGTTACGTCAATAATTGGTGCTCTTCAAGATTTTCAGCGATTCATGATTATGACTGAAGGTGGTCCGAATTATGCCACAACAACAGTTGTATACTATCTATTTTTAAATGCTTTTAGGTATATGAAGATGGGGTATGCTTCTGCGATGGCTTGGGTTTTAGGGATAATCATTCTTATTATTACAATAATCAATTTTAAATTGAGTAAAAAATGGGTTCATTACTAAAATGACCGGAAGATGTAGGGAGGGAACCTTATGACTACAATAGCGGTTCCGTGGTACAAGGATAAGAAAAAAATAGGAAAAATCAAAAACTTATTCGCTTATGTTTTTTTGATTATTGGTTCTATAACAATGGCAATCCCATTTTTATGGATGCTTTCTACATCTTTAAAATCAGAAGGGGCCGTATTTACTATTCCTCCAGAGTTTATTCCGAAGGAGTTTAAATGGTCAAATTACTGGACAGTTCTGACTGAATCAGATTTACTTAGGGGATTTATCAACACGTTAATGATTGTTGTTCCTTCGATGATCGTAGGGTTATTTACTAGTTCATTAGCCGCATACGCATTTGCGAAGATAAAGTTTCCAGGACGTGATAAACTGTTTTTCCTTCTTATCGCCACAATGATGATCCCAGGGATTGTGACAATGGTTCCACAGTTTATAATTTTTAGAGATCTTGGATGGCTAGATACATGGAAACCCTTGATGATTCCAGCGATGTTCGGTTCTGCCATGTGCGTCTTTTTTCTACGTCAATTTTTCTTAACTATACCTAACGAATTAATTGAAGCGGCTAAACTGGATGGATTGGGGCATTTCGGTATATTTTCTCGAATTGTGTTACCATTAGGGAAGCCTGCAATTATAACGCAAGGACTTTTGTGGTTTTTAGCAGGATATAATGATTTCACAGGGCCCTTAATTTATATCAACAGTCCTGAAAAGTTCACGTTGCAGTTAGTGCTTGCTTCATTTAGTGGATTCTATTCTTCTGAATGGACATTAATTATGGCTGGTTCTGTACTTGCTTTAATACCTACTATACTCATGTTTTTCTTTGCTCAGAAACAACTAATAGAAGGAATCACTATGACAGGAATAAAAGGGTAGGTATTATCCCTTAACTTTTTGATTATGGGAATCTTCTGCAAGAAAAAAGTGGTTCTTACGCATATTCGGTGAATAGCGAATGATAATTAAGATAATGGGATAATTGTTCGCTTCTTCATGATCATCCAAAGGTAAATCGCCAGAAACGCTATGAGTGGTTTAGCCGATTCCTCACATTTTTTGAGCTGTCACCAAAAAAGCGTAAGAACCGAGAAGTGTAGAACATTGCAGTGTATAAATAGCATCATCAGGGTTAATCCTCAAACAGGAAAATCGTTTAACTGTCGGAGAGGGAAGCCAATTGCTATATACATGCTCGTTGACAGGTTAACGTTCACATAAGAGTTGTCCACATTGTCGCTTGGTTTGAAAATGATGTCTGAGAACGCCCAGAGGAAGTGATGCGACGCTTGGGGATACAGCGTGATCGTTTAAGGTGCATTTATATAGAAGCAGTTTTTCTGTAGGGGCCGTTGAAGGCTCCTATATTGTACACTGCTCGACGTTTGGTAAGCACTATTTGTATGTTTAAAAGAAAAAATGTGATTGGAAAATTGCGTTCTCACCTTAGTTCCCACACGGAAGGATCCATTAGGAAATATTGCTCTTAAAAAGGTAAATGAAGATATATCGATTATCGATTCTATATAAATAAGGGAGATAAGGATGGTTAAAGAAAAGAGGATTCTTGAATGAGTAAAAGTTTACTACGGAATTTTACTTTTATTGCCCTAATGCTTGCACTGGTTGTTTCCAATGCCACAATTGGGAGAAGCGCTGACAGATTTACCGGTCAGTCCGGTGGACATAGTAATAAGCCTTATCTTGATGATCACGGGAAGGAACCCGATGTTCAAAATGTATCCGTCCACGACCCGTCGATCGTCAAAGATGGGAATACGTATTACGTTTTTGGTTCTCATATTGAGGCAGTCAAATCAACAGATTTGATTCATTGGGAGAAATTCACAAACGGTTATACAACCCCAAATAATAAGTTATATGGTGATTTATCTAAAAATTTGGCCGGTTCCTTTGCATGGGCGGGCGAAAATGATGCCGACAGCAAGGGTGGTTTTGCGGTTTGGGCTCCGGATGTTTTTTGGAACAAAGACTATATCAATGAAGACGGCACAAAAGGAGCCTATATGATTTATTACTCGGTTTCGTCCACTTACATTCGGTCAGCCATCGGATATGCGGTGTCTAAGCATATCGAAGGCCCATATAAGTATGTGGATACAATTGTATATTCCGGATTTACTAAAGAGGAAGCGTATGATGCCAACAGCAAAATCAATAAAAAATGGACGAATACGAATATTCCTAAATTGATCGAGCAAGGAAAATTGAAAGGGGTGCGGGCCGATTGGTTTCATAATGATGGATCGTATAATAATCGAGACTTTCCTAACGCTATTGACCCCAATTTGTTCTATGATGAGAAAGGGAACCTTTGGATGGCTTACGGATCATGGTCTGGCGGTATTTTTGTCCTGCCGATGGACAAAACGACTGGCAAGCCGATCTATCCTGGCAAAGATGGAAAAACTCCCGATGGACGGCTTGTTGACCGATATTTCGGCATAAAGATCGCGGGCGGGTATTATCAATCAGGAGAAGGGACGTACATCGTCTACGATAAAAATACAGACTATTATTATTTGTATGTCACATATGGTTGGTTAGGAGCGGACGGCGGCTATAACATGAGACAGTTTCGGTCAACTAGCCCGACAGGACCTTACGTAGATGCAAAGGGGCAAAGTGCCGTTTTGCCCGGAGAAGTTGATAACTCCCCTTATGGCAATAAAATTATGGGGAACTTCTTATTCGAACGAAAAGTAGGGGATCCTGGGACGGGAATCGGCGTAGGGTATGTCTCTCCGGGGCATAACTCTGTTTATTTGGACCGCAAAACTGGCCAGCAATTTTTAGTTTTTCATACTCGTTTTCCGCAATCGGGTGAGTATCATGAAGTCCGGGTCCATCAAATGTTTATGAATAAAAATGGATGGCCGGTTGTAGCTCCATATCGGTATGCAGGCGAAAAGCTTGAAAAAGTCAACAAGCAAGATGTTGTTGGGGAATATCAATTGATCAATCACGGGAAAGACTATTCGGCTGACATAAAAAAGCAAATATTTGTACGCTTGAACAGAAATAACACCATTTCCGGGGATGCCACTGGGACGTGGAGAAAAATCGGACATAATCAAGCAGAAATCACAATCGATGGAGAAACGTATGACGGGGTATTTGTACGTCAATGGGATCCCACTTCCAAACGTTATGTCATGGCCTTTACCGCTCTTTCAAATGAAGGTGTCTCGATCTGGGGGAGCAAACTGGCTGATAAAACAGATGAGGAAATTGTAGAGGATGTCGCGAGTGACTTGGATCTTGGTGATACCGATCACGTGGTTTCCAACTTACATCTTCCCACCGAGGGAACAAGGCATACGGTAATTTCGTGGACCACTTCGGACGCAAAGGTGGTTTCCGAGACGGGAGTCGTTCATCGTCCGGAAGTCGGCTCAGCCCCTGTTACGGCTACCCTTACGGCGACGATTACGAAAGGAGATGCCACAGCGACGAAAGTGTTTCACATTACTGTACTGCCCTACGAGGAAGCGAAGTTAACTGCGCATTACAGTTTTGATAACAATGACTTAAGCGATAGTACGGGCAATTTTGGACCAGGTACGATTACTGGCAATAGAATCGATAACGAGGGCGGCACGATCGCTTATGCAGACGGCAAGATCGGGAAAGCGGCCGTATTGAACGGACAATCTGGCATCCGCTTGCCGGACGGTTTGGTCTCAAGCAACCAATATTCGGTGTCGCTTTGGGTGAAACCGGAACAATTAACCACGCATACGACAACTTTCTTTGGCGCCAAGGATCCTAACCATTGGGTAAGCCTCGTTCCGCAAGGTTGGGACGGCAATACGATGCTATGGTCAGGAAGCTCGCCATGGTATGATGGTCGAACTTTTTGGAAAATCCCAACGGGTCAGTGGACACATTTAGCGTTCTCGGTCGATAACGGCGCGGTTAAAGTTTATATAAACGGCGTGGAAAAATTCAGCGGCACAAACTTTCCGGATGTCTTCACCGGCGCAAACGCAAGCTTCGCTCTAGGGGTAAACTGGTGGGATCCTCCATTCAAAGGATTGATTGACGAACTGCGCATTTACGAGGGCGCGTTAACTCCTTCCCAAGTGACTGACTTGGCGCAAACGAGTGAATAAATCAGAGAAGTCCCCTTGGCTTTTTCCAAGGGGGCTCGCATCTCCATCGATGGATAGGGCGGCAAAGCAGAGGTGTTGCGAACGATTCGAAAATTTTGAAAGCCCCCTTGAAAAAAAGAAAGGTTGTGATACAATCGAATTGAAATTTATACGTACAAATATACCTTAACTTTGTTTAATGTCTTCTATAGTACGTACAAATTATAATCTGACACTGGTGAAGCAAATGTCTACATAACATTAATGAAAGGAATGGGAGAGGTATTGTGAGAAACAGAGCGGTAATAAACGTCGGCATGCCAAAAGGAACCATCAACAAGAACATTTACGGCCATTTTGCGGAACATCTTGGGCGTTGCATTTATGAAGGAATTTGGGTCGGAGAAGACTCTCCGATTCCGAATACAAATGGGATTCGCAACGATGTATTGCAAGCGTTGAAAAACATAAAAGTTCCGGTTCTACGGTGGCCGGGCGGCTGCTTTGCGGATGAGTACCATTGGAAGGATGGGGTTGGCCCAAGGGAGCAGCGCAAAAAAATGATTAACACCCATTGGGGAGGGGTGATTGAGAACAATCATTTCGGCACTCACGAGTTTATGATGTTATGCGAAATGCTTGAATGCGAGCCTTATATTTGCGGCAATGTAGGCAGCGGCACGGTTCAAGAGATGTCAGAATGGATTGAGTATATGACATTTGATGGAGAATCGCCAATGGCGAATTGGCGCAAGGAGAATGGGCGGGAGAAGCCGTGGAAGTTGAAATATTTCGGGGTCGGGAATGAAAACTGGGGCTGCGGAGGGAATATGCGCCCTGAATATTACGCCGACCTGTATCGCCGCTATCAAACATATGTCAGAAATTACGGGGACAATCAAATTTATAAAATTGCCTGTGGTGCGAATGTAGATGACTATTACTGGACAGAAGTTTTAATGAAAAATGCCGGCCGCTTTATGGATGGGTTGAGCCTTCATTATTATACAATTCCTGGGGACTTTTGGCTCGGGAAAGGCTCCGCCACGGATTTTACAGAAGATGAGTGGTTTATTACATTGAAAAAAGCATTATATATAGATGAATTGATTACGAGGCATAGCACGATTATGGATAAGTACGATCCGGAAAAGCGCGTCGGGCTCATTGTGGATGAATGGGGAACGTGGTATGACGTAGAACCGGGCACGAATCCGGGATTCTTATATCAACAAAATACAATCCGTGATGCGCTTGTCGCAGCTCTCCATTTTCATATTTTCCATAACCATTGTGATCGAGTGCGAATGGCGAATATCGCGCAAACGGTTAACGTCTTGCAAGCGGTCATTTTGACAAGAGGGGAACAAATGATTCTCACGCCTACGTATCATGTGTTTGACATGTATAAGGTTCACCAAGATGCCGAGTTGTTGGCAATAGAGTCTTCATGTGCCGAGTATGAGCATCGCGGGGAAACGTTGCCGCAAGTAAGCATCACTGCATCCAAGAACGGGGAAGGAACTGTCCATATCAGTTTATGCAATATTGATCATCGAAATGAGGCGGTAGTAGATTTAGAGTTTCGTGGAGACAGCCTCGCACGCAAGCAAGTATTCGGCACGATGTTAACAGCGAATGAGATGAATGCCCATAATACATTTGAAAAGCCGGATGCAGTGAAGCCCGAACCGTTCCGTCAAATAGAGCTCGGCCAACATACACTGATGGCCAAACTTCCGCCCATGTCTGTCGTCACTTTAGCGATTGTTGAAAATAAAGCGGCTTTGATTGAACGACAATGAAGACAAAGGCGGCGGAAAATATGGAAGAAAAAAATTGGTGCCAAGACTGCGCGGGCAGCGTCATCGTTACACGGGAAATGATGGATCCGCTCATTGAACAAATTGATCGTTCAGCACTCGTTTCCGATGACGTATATGAGAAAAGGATCAATATATGCAGAAGTTGTTCCTCTCTCCAATATGGCACAACTTGCGCCTATAGCGGGTATCTTGTCCATTACCAGGCAAAATGGAGGCGGGAATGTTGCCCGTTTCCGGGAAGGGCGAAATGGGGAAGGGAAGAATAGATTGACAAGTTGATAAAAAATAGAAAGGAAGAGTGGCAGATGGCTACGAAAAAAGCAACGATGATCATCGAAAAAGACTTCAAAATCGCTGAAATCGACAAACGCATTTACGGTTCTTTTATCGAGCACCTCGGCCGCGCTGTATACGGAGGGATTTATGAGCCGGGACATCCGCAGGCCGATGAAAACGGCTTCCGGCAAGATGTCATCGAGCTGGTCAAAGAGCTGCAAGTGCCAATCATCCGCTATCCGGGCGGGAATTTTGTGTCCGGCTACAACTGGAGGATGGCGTTGGGCCGAAAGAAAAGCGGCCACGGCGGTTGGATTTGGCATGGCGGTCGGTGGAAACGAATGAAATCGGGTTGAATGAATTTATGGACTGGGCCAAGATGGTCGGGGCCGAAGTAAATATGGCTGTCAACTTAGGGACACGAGGCATTGATGCAGCTCGCAACTTAGTCGAATACTGCAACCACCCATCGGGCTCGTATTACAGCGATTTGCGTATTTCCCACGGCTATAAAGAGCCCCATAAAATTAAAACGTGGTGCTTGGGCAATGAGATGGACGGCCCGTGGCAAATCGGCCACAAGACAGCAGTGGAGTATGGGCGGATTGCATGCGAAGCCGCAAAAGTGATGAAGTGGGTCGACCCGACCATTGAACTCGTCGCCTGCGGCAGTTCGAACCGGAATATGCCGACGTTTGCGGAATGGGAAGCGACCGTTCTTGATCATACGTATGAGTACGTCGATTATATTTCTCTCCATCAATACTATGGAAACCGGGACAATGATACGGCCAATTATTTGGCGCTGTCGCTGGAAATGGATGATTTTATCCGTTCGGTTGTGGCCATTGCCGATTACGTGAAGGCGAAAAAACGAAGCAAGAAGACGATTCATCTTTCGTTTGACGAATGGAACGTATGGTACCATTCGAATGAGGCGGATAAGCAAATTGAACCGTGGACGGTGGCGCCGCCTTTGTTGGAGGATATTTATAACTTTGAAGATGCGCTTCTTGTCGGCTGCATGCTTATTACGCTCATGAAACATGCCGATCGGGTGAAAATTGCCTGCTTGGCTCAGTTAGTGAATGTCATTGCACCGATCATGACGGAACCGAACGGGCCGGCATGGAAGCAAACCATTTACTATCCGTTTATGCATGCCTCGGTTTACGGCAGAGGGGTGGCGTTGCATCCGGTCATCTCGAGCCCGAAATACGACAGCAAAGACTTCACCGATGTGCCATACTTAGAATCGATTGCGGTTTACAATGAAGAAAAAGAAGAAGTGACGATTTTTGCCGTCAACCGTGATATGGACGATGCGTTGCTGCTCGAATGCGATGTTCGCAGTTTTGAAGACTATCGCGTCATTGAGCATATCGTTTTGGAGCATGAAAACGTGAAACAAACGAATTCGGCGCAGTCGTCCCCGGTTGTTCCGCATCGCAACGGCGACGCTCAGATGTCCGCTGGAAAAGTGTCAGCGACGTTGCCGAAGTTGTCGTGGAACGTCATTCGTTTAGGAAAACGATAAGGAAGTGAAGGCTGGTCTGATGGCCAGCCTATCCCTTTGAAAACGGGAAGGAGATACGAAATATGGGATGTAAAGTCCGCTTTGGTATTATGAGTACAGCTGCCATTGCCAAAGACGTGATGATTCCCGCCATTCGTCGGGCGGATTACGCTGAAGTCGTGGCCATTGCGAGTGAGAGCGGGAAAGCTAAACAAGCGGCGAAGGAGCTCGGTATTCCGAAAGCGTATGACAGCTATGACCAGCTGCTTGATGACCCGGACGTCGACGCAGTGTACATCCCGCTTCCAAACAGCCTGCACGCTGAATGGACGATCAAAGCGGCGAAGAAGAAAAAGCACGTGCTTTGTGAAAAACCTGCCGCTTTATGCGCAGAAGATGTCCGGCGCATGATCGAGGTGTGCGAGGAAAATGGCGTTTTATTTATGGAAGCGTTCATGTACCAATTCCACCCGCAGCACGAGCGGGTGAAGCAACTTCTAGCTGCTGGCGAGATCGGCGATGTCAAGTACATGCGCACCCATTTCTCGTTTTACCTGGAAGACCGGGAGACGAATATTCGCATGAACGATGAGCTTGGCGGGGGAAGTCTGTTCGATGTCGGCTGTTATTGTGTGCACTCGACAAGACACATCCTTGGCGCCGAACCTATTGAACTATTTGTTCAGTCCCATTTTGATTCACACCATTCGGTCGATTTGACGACGAACGGTTGGATGAGGATGGAAAACGGTGTTCTTGCGCAGTTCACGTGCAGCTTCGATATGTTCTTCAAAAATGAGTACGAAATCATCGGCACGAAAGGAAACATTGTTGTTTCTCGGGCGTATCGACCGGATGTGGATGATGGAGAGGGACGGATTACGGTCGCAACGGCTGATGGGAACGTACGCGAGGAAACGGTGTCAGGCGATCAATACGCGCTGCAAATCGAGCACTTTTCACGCGCCGTTCTCGAAGGAACGCCGCTGTTGTATTCCCTGGAGCGCATGATCCAACAAGCACGGGCGCTCGATGCTTGCCGCACATCGATGAAAACGGGAGCGATCGTGCGGTTATAGTTATAAAGGAAGGAGAATCGAGATGAACATTACATACGAAAAGTGGTCCGAACTGAATGGAAACGATATTCTCTTGTTCACCTTGACAAACGACCGCGGCATAAAACTGTCGGCGACAAACTACGGCTGCATCGTGACGGACCTCCGCGTTCCCGACCGGAACGGCAACATCGAAAATGTCGTGCTCGGGTTTGGACGATTTGAACCGTATGTTGAGAACGCCCCTTATTTCGGCGCCGTGATCGGCCGGGTGGCGGGGCGCATTCGTGGAGCGAGCTTCGAACTTGATGGAATCACATATCAACTGGCGAAAAACGAAAACAACAACCACTTGCACGGCGGTTCGAACGGATTCCACCGCGTGCTGTGGCAGGCCGAGCCCGTCCAGCGCGACGATGCAGTGGGCGTCGTCTTTTCGTACACGAGCCCGGACGGGGAGGAAGGGTATCCAGGAACGGTTCATGTTCAAGTGGAATATTGGCTCAACAATGACAACGAATGGACCGTCACGTACCGGGCTCGTTCGGACAAAACAACTTTGCTCAATTTGACGAACCATACGTATTTTAACCTAAGCGGCAACGGCAAGCGCGATATATTGGACCACACGCTGACAATCCAAAGCTCGCGTGTGCTGGAATTGAATGAGGAGCTGATTCCGACAGGCCGCGTCTTGGATGTCGCCGGCACGCCGTTTGACTTGCGGCAAGGAAAGGCGATCTGGGAGGCGGTCGAATCCGGGCATCCGCAAATTGAACTCGTTGGCGGAGGTTATGACCATCCGTTTTGGCTCGATCGGCATCATGACAAAGAGATTGTGCTTTCCGACCCGAAGAGCGGGCGAGTGTTGACGGTGGAGACGGACGAAGTCGGCGTGGTGGTGTATACATCGAACCAGTTGCCGGAAGGGTTGGATCTAGGCGGCGTGCCGTCGCGGAAATATTTAGGCATCTGCCTGGAAACACAAGGACTGCCGGATGCGGTTCATCATCCGCAGTTTCCGTCGATCGTATTGCCGGCTGGCAAAGAGCGAGCATCAACGACGGTCTACCGGTTTGGTGTGCGGACGTCATAGACGGATAGGAGGCGGATGACTCTTGATGGAGGAAATCGAAGGGGTGTTGATCGATCTTGACGGGACGATATGGAGAGGAAATGAACTAATTCCCCATGCGAATGAGGCGGTTGCCTACCTCCGTTCTCTTGGAAAACGAATCGTGTTCGTCAGTAACCGGGGCAATTGGTCGCGGCGCATGTGCCATGAACGGCTTGGACGGTTTGGAATTGCGGCCGGGGAGGAAGACATCATTTTATCCTCAACGGTAACAGCCCAATTTTTGCGGAAACATTATCCGCTATGCCAAGTTTGGACGTTAGGCGACGAAGGATTGCGTGAAGAGCTGCAGCATCACCAGGTGCCGTTGGCGCCAGCTCCCGAAGACGCGGATTTTCTCATCATCACGCTGCATGAAACGATGACGTATCGCGATTTGGATTTGGCATTTCGTGCTGTCCATCATGGGGCGCGAATCATTGCGACCAACATCGATAAAACATTTCCGAGTGAACATGGAAATGCCATTGATGTCGCCGGGATGGTCGGGGCGATTGAAGCGGCGGCGAGCCGAAAAGTGGAACTTGTGTTAGGGAAGCCTTCTTGCTTTATGGTCGAAACCGCTTTGCGCCAGCTGAAGGTGCCTCCTAACCGCTGTCTCGTCATTGGTGACAGCGTGGAATCGGATATTCGCATGGGGAGAATGTACGGTATGAAAACCGCTCTTGTGCTGACAGGAAATACGAAGCGCAACGAATTAGAGGCATGGAGGGAAAAAGAACGGCCGGATTATGTGATGGATTCCATTTATGATATCGTGGGGCTCGGAAAGGAGATCGTGCAGTGAATTCAATAGAAGAAATCGTGCCATTGGTGAAACAATGCGATTGTGGCCACCGTCATTATGACATCCCGATCGAACAGATGGCGGTGGGATGTGACGCGTTTGAGCAGCTCGTTGCTTATTTGCGTCATAAGCGGTATGAGAAGGTGGCCGTGGTGGCCGATGAGCGGACGTTTGCCGCAGCAGGGGAGTCATTGTGTGATGAACTGGAAAACAAATCGATCCGCTATACAATATGCCTCGTGCAACCCGATCAAAATGGGGATGTCATCGCCGATGAACGTTCGATTGTGCAAGTGCTTCTGGAAACGCCCGACGATGTCGATGTTCTCATTGCGGCAGGAGCAGGGACGATTCATGACATTACCCGTTTTAGCAGCTATAAAATGAAGATTCCGTTCATTTCTGTCCCCACTGCCCCATCGGTGGACGGATTTACGTCAATGGGAGCTCCGCTCATCATTCGTGGGGTGAAAAAAACCATTCAAGCACAGGCGCCGGTCGCTGTGTTTGCTCATACGGATGTGTTATCCCGGGCTCCAAAAGAGATGATCGCCGCTGGATTTGGCGATATGGTGGCGAAGTATACGTCATTGGTCGACTGGCAGTTTGCCCACTGGATGGCCGATGAGCCCTATTGTCCATTTGTTCACCAGCTTACCGAACAATCTCTCAAAGCATGTGTCGACCATATTGATGACATTGCCGATGGCGGTGAACAAGGGATTCGTGTATTAATGAATGCGTTGCTGCAGTCGGGCATTGCGATGTTGCTCATGGGGCAATCGTACTCGGCATCGGGAGCGGAACACCATCTGTCCCACTACTGGGAAATGGAATTTTTGCGTCGGAACAAACGGCAAGTGCTGCACGGGGCGAAGGTTGGCGTAGCGACTCCGATGATCATTGAACACTATCAACGCGTTTTTTGGCCGTTATGGAACAAACTAGAAGAACGGCCGAAATCAATAGACGAAACTGCAAGGAAACGACTCAAAGCCAATGCGGCTTCTATTCAGAAACTGCTTGAATCGTTGCCCTCTCCAGATCGTATTCGGGCCATGTTAGAGAAAGTAGGAGGTGCCGCTTTTCCGGAACAACTCGGCATCGATCTTCCGTTGGTTGAACGGAGTCTGCGGGAGGCTCATCGATTGCGTCCGAACCGCTTTACGATTCTCTACTTTTTAAATGAATGGGTTTTAGGAACATGATAGGGGGAATCAAAGTGGAAAAAGCTACAATAAGGGCAAATGTCAACGATCGGTTTTGGAAACGATATATCGATGTCGTCCGGAACGAAGTCGTTCCTTACCAGTGGGAAGCGCTCAATGACCGCATTCCTGATGCTGAACCGAGCCATGCAATCAAAAACTTCCGCATTGCCGCTGGCGAATCAGATGGAGAATTTTATGGGATGGTCTTTCAAGACAGCGATGTAGCGAAATGGCTCGAAGCGGTGGCGTATTTACTCGAGGAAAAGCGTGACTCGGAATTGGAAGCACTCGCGGATGACGTGATTGAGCTGCTTGGCCGCGCCCAGCAGCCGGACGGCTATCTCAACACGTATTATACGGTCAAGGAACCCGGTAAACGTTGGACCAACCTGCGGGACAACCATGAATTGTATTGCGCCGGCCATTTGATCGAAGCGGCAGTTGCTTATTTCCAGGCTACAGGCAAACGGCGCTTTTTAGACATTATGTGCAAATATGCCGACTATATCGGTACGGTATTCGGCCGCGGGGAAGGCCAAATTCCTGGATACGACGGACATCAGGAAATTGAGTTGGCGCTGTTGAAATTGTATGAGGCGACTGGAAACGAGAACTATTTAAAACTGAGCCAATATTTTATTGATCAGCGCGGGCAGCAACCTCATTACTTTGATCAGGAAAAAGAAGCAAGAGGGGAAACGAAGCCATTTTGGTATGACGGCGGGTATCGTTACCATCAGGCGCACATTCCGGTCAGGGAACAGAAACAAGCTGTCGGGCATGCGGTGCGGGCGCTCTATATGTATACCGCCATGGCTGGACTGGCGGCGAAAACGGGAGACGAATCGTTGAAACAAGCATGCCAAACGTTATGGGAAAACGTGACGAAACGGCAAATGTATATCACGGGCGGCGTCGGCTCGAGCGCTTTTGGCGAATCGTTTACGTTTGATTTTGATTTGCCGAATGATACGGTCTATGCCGAGACGTGCGCGTCAATTGCGTTAGTGTTTTGGGCCCGCCGCATGCTGGAACTGGAGATGGATGGGAAGTACGCGGATGTGATGGAACGGGCGCTATACAACGGAACGATCAGCGGCATGGATTTGGACGGCAAGAGATTCTTTTATGTCAACTCGCTCGAAGTGTGGCCGAAGGCATGTGAACGCCATGACAAACGCCATGTGAAACCGGTGCGGCAAAAATGGTTCAGCTGTGCGTGCTGCCCGCCGAACTTGGCCCGTCTCATCGCCTCGATCGGCCATTATATTTATTCACAAACATCGGATGCGTTGTTCGTCCACCTTTATGTCGGCAGCAACATTCAAACGGAAATAGGCGGTCGGTCAGTCGAGATCGTGCAAGAGACGAATTATCCTTGGGATGGAACGGTTCGATTGACGGTTTCGGCGGAATCAGCTCAGGAATTTACACTTGGATTGCGCATTCCTGGATGGTGCCGGGGAGCGGAGGTAACGATCAATGGGGAAAACGTAGACATTGCGCCGCTGACCAAAAAAGGGTACGCTTATATCCGTCGAGTGTGGCGGCAAGGGGATGAAATGGTCCTTCACTTCTCGATGCCGGTCGAGCGGATTAAGGCGCATCCCCAAGTGCGCGTCAATGCCGGCAAAGTTGCGTTGCAGCGCGGGCCGATTGTGTATTGTTTGGAAGAAGTCGATAACGGACCGAATTTGGCAAATTTGTTCCTCCCGCGCGATGCCCAGTTGGAAGCGCACTTTGAGCCGGACTTGCTAGAAGGGGTCGTGGTAATCACAGGCACCGCCGAGCGGGTCGATGAGTCGGCATGGAATGATGAGTTGTATCGGCCGATTGAACCCCGAACCTATCAAGTTCCGTTCCGAGCGATTCCTTATTACGCTTGGTGCAACCGTGGGGAAGGGGAGATGACGGTGTGGGTGAATGAGAAATAGACCTATCGATGTTGCTATTCACTGTGTGAAATGATTTGGAAATGAAGATGAAATACCAAGGTGAATGAATGAGCTGGTCGGATGGTTGATGAACCGGACACGATCAGCTTTTTGTTTCGACAATCTTTGTTTGTGTTCTATACAAATTATGTAGAAGCCACTATACTAGTAATTAAAGAGATTTGTCTTTCACATACTCTTTTCCGTTAGGAAGGGACATCGCCATGCTTAGCTACCTAAAAAAATGGAACACGTTGCGAAATCAGATATTGGTCGTATTCCTATTTGTCATGGTGATTGTGCTGTCTCTCGTCAGCATGATCACGCTCAAGCAAGTGTCCCTGTTGATTCGGAACAACGCTGAAAACCAAATCAAGCAGACAGCTATTGAAGCGAGCGGTCGGATTGATTCATTGTTTGAACAGTTGAATACAGCGACAAAGTTTGTGATGACCAATCAAGAAGTTCAACGATTATTTGAACGAATCCATGGGGGAGAGAAAGTGACGTTTCCAGAATTGCAAAGGTTAAAAAGTGTGGTTAATAATATCCAAGCCAACTCTGAGGGCATTTACTCTGTCGAGCTCTATACAGAAGATTTAAAGCAAGTGTTTCCCCTAGACAGTTCTATGAAGATGTTTCAACGTCTCAACGTGAAATGGATTTATGAAGCGGATCGCGCGAAAGGCAGACTTGTATGGATCGGAGAAGATCCGCGAAACCCGCAATTTTATTTAGCGATACGGCGCATTACGTTGATGGAGCGTCATTTTGCCAACGGGGGATACTTGCTTGTGCGAATTTACAAGCCGTATTTCGCGATTACTGAGGTGAACACGGGGCAATACGTATTGGTTTCCGATCCGGAAGGAAAGGTTATTTTTTCAAATAATTCCAGCTTAACTGATGTATCTTCATTAAATCAACGGTCAGCAACGGTAATAAATCAAACCGAATACATGGTAACAAAGCAGTCTTCCAACAAAGGGTTCACCGTTTTCATATTAACGCCTGTCAGTGCCCTGACCAAGGGAGTGAACAGCATTCGGTTTGGGATCATTTTCGCTGGCATTATCGGGATGCTTGTTTACTTTTTATGTTCGCTGCTTCTCTCGACCATCATTACACGGCCGATTGTTCAATTAACGAAAACGATGCGGCTGGCGAATGAGCGGTTATTAACAGTTGATCCGAAGATGGTTACGGTCAATGAGATCAGGGAGCTGAATAGCACCTATAACCAATTGGTGAGAGAAACGAATCATTTGATCAAAATGGTGTATCAAAAAGAGATTGTTCGCAGCCAAAGTGAATTGAAAGCGCTTCAAGCGCAAATCAACCCTCATTTCTTGTACAACACGTTGGAGTCGCTGCGGTGGTCGTTAGAAGAAAAGGGAGAAGAAGAGTTGGCAGATGTCGTTGTGTCCATGTCAGAGCTGTTTCGCTACACCATCAGCCGAAATGTGAACGATGATTGGGTTACATTGAAAGAGGAATTTCGCCATATCGAAAATTATATGGACATTATCAAATTTCGGTTTGGCGATCGCATCAAGTGGCATTTGTCGCTGCCTGAGGAATGGGAAAATGTCAAAATCCCAAAACTGTTGATTCAACCGTTAGTCGAAAACGCGGTCGTGCATGGTTCGGAAAACCGGTCAGCCCCTTGTACCATTATCGTGGCTGTCAAGCCAGTTTCGGATCGTCATCTGGAGATCATGGTGGAAGATGATGGAGTTGGAATGGATGAAGAAAGGCTCGAGGCGGTGAAACAGGCTATGCATACAGGAGAAGCGAAAGGAAAAGGAATGGCATTGTATAATGTGAAAAAACGTCTCCAACTTTATTACAAGAAAGAAACGAGCGATGGCATAACGATTGACAGCCATAAAAACAAAGGCACAAAAGTCACGATTCGAATTCCCGTTAACGGAGGTGAAAAATGATGCATGAGAAGACCATTTTAGTTGTGGATGATGAGCCGAGGGCGAGAGAAGGGATGAAGCGGTTGTTGGAAAAATGGGCCTCCGGCAAACACCGAATCATAACGGCTGCCAATGGCCAAGAAGCGCTTGACATTTTGCGGCAAGAGCGAGTGCACGTGTTATTGACAGATATTCGGATGCCGGAAATTACCGGGCTTGATGTGTTAGAGAAAATGAGAGAAAAAGACGATTCTCCGGCAGTGATCCTCATTTCTGCTTACCCTGATTTCGATTATGCGCAAAAAGCCATCAGCCTTGGGGTATTACACTATTTGTTGAAGCCGGTGAAAAAAAGCGAATTATTCGAAGCGGTAGAAAGAGCGATCCACGTTTCCGAGCAAAAGGAAAGGGAACGAGTGATGAAACAATTGATTGACGATAAACTCATCGATGCCCTTGACCGTCACCCCCAAACTCGTGAACCGATTCGCGAGGCCATCCAGTTTATTGATCGGCATCTAAAAGATGATATATCACTAAAAGAAGTGGCGGAGCACGTCCATTTGAATCCAAGCTATTTTAGCACGCTGTTTAAAGAACAAATGAAACTCACATTCAGCGAATATCTCACAAGAAGAAGAATGCAGCGAGCTAAAGAACTGTTGATGACGACTGATATGGCTGTATCAGAGATTGCGGAAGAGTGCGGTTACAAAACAGCGAAATATTTTATTCATTTGTTTAAGGAAATGGAGGGAAAGACTCCGAGCAGCTATCGAAAAAGTCAAAAAGAAAAGTAATCTAAAAATACTGGTACTTTTCCTAATGGTTGTTGCCTTTTTCCCCCTTCATGATGATGGTAGACTGTATTTGCAAGCAAAGAATAGAAAAGGGGGTACAGTTTATGAAAAAGAAAGCGTTCACATGGTTGGTTTTGCTAATGTTGATGGCGGGGATTGTGCTGTCTGGTTGTTCTTCTTCGTCGAGCGATTCTGCGAGCGAGGGGAAATCCGGAGACGGGAAAATTCATTTGAAGTTTATGCACGACTGGCCAAAAGGCAGTTCAACCGCTTACTACAATCTTGTAGAGGAGATTATTAAAGACTATGAAGCGAAGCATCCGAATGTTCAGATTGATGTAGAGGTATTAAATCCGGATCAATATCGGGATAAATTAAAAGTGTTGGCCGCTTCGAATGAATTGCCTGACGTAGGGTTGACGTGGTCGAACGGTTTTGCCGAACCATACGCCACTGGAGGACAATTTGCGCCGCTAAATGATATTATCGAAAAAGAATTTAAAGACCAGTTTGTACCTGGAACGGTAGAAGCGTATACCTTTAACGGCAAATCGTATGCGCTTCCAATGGAGATGAACATCACGTATATTTTCTACAACAAAGAGATTTTCAAAAAATATGGTCTTCAGGAACCGAAAACCTTTGAAGATTTGAAAAACATTGGGAAAACGTTGATCAAGCATGGGGTGATTCCAGCCACAGTCGGTTCAAAAGACGGATGGCCGGCATCGATGTGGTTTATGTACCTCGCTGACCGGATTGGCGGCCCGACGATTTTGACCGATGTCATTCAAGGAAAAGTGAAAATGTCTGACCCAGCTATTGTCAAAGCGGCAAAAGAAGTTCAAAATCTTGTGGATATGGGGTTCTTTGTCAAAGGGAACACTGCCTTCTCGAATGATGATGCTAAAGGTTATTTCCTAAACGAAAAGGCAGCCATGTTCTTAACGGCCACATGGGAGTTGCCGAACTTTACAACCAGCCCGGATGTGCCGCAAGAGTTTAAAGAGAAGGTTGGTTACTTTAAATTCCCACTGTATGAAGGCGGCAAAGGAACGGACATCAACAGCTATGTTGGTGGACCTGGGTTAGGTGCATTCGTTGCAGAAAACTCAAAACATAAAGAACAAGCGAAAGATTTTGCGGCTTATCTCGTAAAAGAGTGGGGAAAACGTTCTGTTGAAGGCGCGGGCATTCTTCCGGCTATGAAAGTTGATACAGAAGGACTGGACGTACCACAAATGTATCTTGATGTCCTGAATGATATTAACAATGCAACAAACATTACGACTTGGTTTGACACCCAAGCAAGCCCGAATGTTTCTGAGCTGCACCATGACTTAATGACGGCCCTGTTTGGCAAACAAATCACTCCAGAAGAATTTGCGAAACAACATGATGACGCGTTGGCGGAGGAAGCCAACAAATAAGAATTTTGGGGGCATCTGGAACAACACATGCCCCCTTATTTGTAAAGAAGGAGTTATCAGCGATGAAAAATGTTATGTCCAATAAAACAGCCATCATTCTTTATGTCCTGCCGTCGCTTCTCCTTGTCTTGTTTTTGATTTATATCCCGATTGCGCTGACGGGATATTATGGATTGATGGATTGGAGCGGGGTAGGCCAGATGAAGTTCATCGGCTTGGAAAATTATAAAAAGCTTATTCATGACAAGCTGTTTTGGGAGAGCACCTGGCACTCCGTCTTGTTGGCGTTGTTTTCCGTTCTCAGTTTGATCGGCTATTTAATCGTTTCTTTAATATTAGCGAGCAAAATTAAGGGAGGGAATTTGTTTAGAAAAATTTATATTATTCCCATGCTTATGTCGTCTGTCGCCATCGCTCAACTTTGGATTAAGATTTTTGATCCGATGAATGGGCTGATTAACAGTTTATTGTCTATGTTTGGGATAAAAGAGACTCCACTTTGGTTGGCGGATCCGGATATGGCGCTATATTCGGTTTTCATCCCGATCGTTTGGCAGTATGCGGGGTTTTACATCATTATTATGTATGCGGCTTTGATCAATGTACCCCAAGAATTGATTGAAGCTGCAAGAATCGATGGTGCCAATGCCTTTCAAATTGCCTACAAAATTAAGGTGCCCCTTATTTCTGGGGTGTTAAAAGTATTGGTGATTCTAGCCGTTGTCGGGTCTTTGAAATATTTTGATTTGATTTACGTCATGACCGGAGGCGGCCCGGGGCATGCCACGGAAGTGATTGCTTCTTATATGTATAAAGAAGCGTTTGGGAAATTCAACTTCGGGTATGGAAGTGCGATTGGTTTTGGGTTGCTCATCCTTAGCATGGGAGCGACCTGGATGATTCAAAAAATGTTGAGAGTCAATCAAGAATAAAAGGAGAATTGACCATGAAAGAAAAGAAAATCTTAGATTCCAAGCCTCGTTCTCCTTTACGACAAATCGCAATGGGAATTCTTTACTTTATCTTGGTTGTCGTAGCGCTTCTTCAATTATATCCGTTAGTATGGTTATTCTTATTGTCGTTGAAGACGAATCAGGAAGTATTTGGAATGTCTCCGTTCGCTTTGCCGAAATCTCCGCGATGGGAAAATTATATAAATGCTTGGTTTGATGGAGGGATCAACCAATACTTTTTCAATAGTGTCTGGTATACGATCGTCGCTGTTGTATTGACTTTGATTTTAGCCAGTTTTGTCACGTTCGCCTTGACCAGAATGGAGTGGAAATTCAAAGGTGTTGTATTGGCCCTGTTTATGATCGCTTACATGATCCCGCTTCATTCGACGCTCATTCCGTTGTTTAATATTTATAATAAAATGAACTTGATTGATAACCCCGTTTCGATCATCCTTTCGTATACGACCTTTAACTTGCCGATTACGATTATGATTTTGCTAGGATTTTATCAGTCGTTGCCGCGCGAAATCGAAGAAGCGGCGGTAATGGACGGGTGCTCTGTTCATCGCATTTTTTTCCGCATCACATTGCCGATGACAGCGCCTGTTCTTGCGACTACAGCTATTATCAACATGATTTACAATTGGAATGAGTTTGTGTTTGTCAACACGTTCATTAGTTCGGAAAAATGGAAAACGATCACAGTCGGAGTCAATAATTTTGTCGGCCAATATCTCACCGACTGGGGGGCGATCGGCGCGACTTTGGTGATCAGCATTTTGCCGATTTTGATTGTGTACTTATTCTTGAGCGATCGAATTATTGAAGGATTGGTTGCCGGTTCGGTAAAAGGATGATGTCATATGTGATTGTGGTTAAGTTTGTTTGTGTTATATACAAACTAAATGAAATATAGTATGATGAAAATGATCAAATCGTTGCTTTTTCCATCGTTGGAGAGGGGGAGAGAGGTTGCGGATTAGGAAAGAAACATGGTCTTGTTTCAACGAAAAAGATGTTCTTTTATTTACGTTGACAAACGACCGCGGCATGGAACTGTCGGCGACAAACTACGGTTGCATCGTGACGGACCTCCGCGTTCCCGACCGGAACGGCAACATCGAAAACGTCGTGCTCGGGTTTGGACGATTTGAACCGTATGTTGAGAACGCCCCTTATTTCGGCGCCGTGATCGGCCGGGTGGCGGGGCGCATTCGTGGAGCGAGCTTTGAGCTTGAGGGCGTCACGTACCGGTTGGCGAAAAACGAACACAACAACCATCTGCACGGCGGGCCGAACGGATTCCACCGCGTGCTGTGGCAGGCCGAGCCCGTTCAGCGCGACGATGCGGTCGGCGTCGTCTTTTCGTACACGAGCCCGGACGGGGAGGAAGGGTACCCGGGAACGGTTCATGTTCAAGTGGAATATTGGCTCAACAATGACAACGAATGGACCGTCACGTACCGGGCTCGTTCGGACAAAACGACGCTCGTCAATTTGACGAACCATACGTATTTTAACCTAAGCGGCAACGGCAAGCGCGATATATTGGACCACACGTTGACAATCCAAAGCTCGCGTGTGCTCGAATTGAATGAGGAGCTGATTCCGACAGGCCGCGTCTTGGATGTCACTGGAACGCCGTTTGATTTGCGGCAAGGAAAGACGATCCGGGAGGCGGTCGAATCGGGGCATCCGCAAATTGCACTCGTCGGCGGGGGTTATGACCATCCGTTTTGGCTCGATCGGCATCATGACAAAGAGATTGTGCTTTCCGATCCGGAGAGCGGGCGGGTGCTGACGGTGGAGACGGATGAGGTCGGCGTCGTCGTGTATACGTCAAACCAATTGCCGAAGGGGCTGGATTTGGGCGGCGTGCCGTCGCGGAAATATTTAGGCATCTGCCTGGAAACGCAAGGACTGCCGGATGCGGTTCATCATCCGCAGTTTCCGTCGATCGTATTGCCAGCTGGCCAAGAGCGAGCATCAACGACGGTCTATCGGTTTGGCATCATTTGAATCAATGGAGGAAAGATAGAGGAATGATTGAACATGTAGAGACGCCGCACAGATTGGTCGCCCTGACGTTTGATGATGGACCGAATCCGGTTTATACATTGAACGTGTTGGAGATATTGGAGAAGGCATCTGGAAAAGCGACCTTTTTTATGATCGGAAGCCAGATGGAGAAGCATCCGGAAGTTGTAAAGGCGGTCAAGGCGCAAGGGCATGAAATTGGCAATCATACGTATTCTCACGCTAACCTCACTTCTCTAACGGAAGATGAGGCTTTGAGAGAAATGGAGTGGACGGATGCCATCATTACCGAGATGACTGGAGCGAAGCCCACGATTTTCCGTCCTCCTTATCTTGACTACAATGCAACTGTTGTTTCGATGTGCAACCATTTCGGCTACCAAATGATCGGTGCGCTCAATACGGATGCCCGAGACTGGGAACAGCCAGGAGTTGACTATATTGTTCGGAAGAGTCGCCCCCATATAAAAAACGGGAGCATCTTGCTTTTTCATGACGGATTTGGAGATCGTTCGCAGACGATCGAGGCTGTCAATATACTCGTATCCGAATTGTATTCGCAAGGTTACAAATTGGTCACGGTCAGCGAATTGTTGGAGCTGCAAGCTGGAAGCAGATGAAAAAGTAGCAGTTCTCTGATGCTCTGATGATTGATCGCATGCATAGTAAGAAAAGGGGAGAGTGAGCTATTCATGCCAACCAATGTATTTTTCAACGCCCATCACTCGCCGGTTGGGGCGTTTGCCAGCTTTACGCTAGGATTCCCAGGAAAAAGCGGAGGACTAGATTTGGAACTTGCCCGACCGCCACGGCAAAATGTCTTTATTGGCGTTGAGTCGCCGCATGAGCCGGGGCTGTATCATATCCTTCCATTCGCGGAAACAGCAGGCGAGGATGAAAGCAAACGATATGACATTGAAAATCCTGATCCGAATCCGCAAAAACCAAACATCCTGATTCCATTTGCGAAAGAGCGGATCGAACGCGAATTTCGCGTTGCCACGGATACATGGAAAGCCGGGGACTTGACGTTGACGATTTATTCACCGGTGAAGGCCGTACCAGACCCGGAAACGGCATCCGAGGAAGAGCTTAAGCTGGCGTTGGTCCCAGCTGTCATTGTCGAGATGACGATCGATAACACGAACGGAACAAGAACACGACGGGCGTTTTTCGGATTCGAAGGCACCGACCCGTATACCTCGATGCGGCGGATCGATGATACATGCCCGCAGTTGCGAGGGGTCGGTCAAGGGCGGATTTTGGGCATTGCATCCAAGGATGAGGGCGTTCGTTCAGCACTGCATTTTAGCATGGAGGATATCTTAACGGCGACTCTCGAAGAAAACTGGACGTTTGGGCTCGGGAAAGTCGGTGCATTAATTGCGGATGTGCCGGCGGGAGAAAAGAAAACGTATCAATTTGCTGTTTGTTTTTACCGCGGTGGTTATGTTACCGCAGGAATGGATGCCTCTTATTTTTACACCCGTTTCTTCCGTAATATCGAAGAAGTCGGTCTTTATGCGTTAGAGCAGGCCGAGGTGTTAAAGGAGCAGGCGTTCCGTTCGAATGAACTCATTGAAAAAGAATGGCTCTCCGATGATCAAAAGTTTATGATGGCGCACGCGATCCGCAGCTACTATGGCAATACACAGCTGCTTGAGCATGAAGGAAAGCCGATTTGGGTCGTCAATGAAGGCGAGTACCGGATGATGAATACGTTTGATCTCACTGTCGACCAGCTCTTTTTTGAATTGAAAATGAATCCGTGGACGGTGAAAAATGTGCTTGACTTTTATGTCGAGCGCTACAGCTATGAGGATCGTGTCCGTTTCCCAGGAGATGAGACGGAATATCCCGGCGGCATCAGCTTCACTCATGATATGGGAGTCGCCAACACGTTCTCACGCCCGCATTACTCGTCATATGAGCTATACGGGATCAGCGGTTGCTTTTCACATATGACGCACGAACAGCTCGTCAACTGGGTGCTTTGCGCGGCGGTATACATCGAACAAACGAAAGACTGGGCATGGCGCGACCGGCGGCTTACGATCTTGGAACAATGTCTCGAAAGCATGGTGCGCCGCGATCATCCGGATCCAGAAAAGCGGAACGGCGTGATGGGGCTTGACAGCACCCGCACCATGGGTGGAGCGGAAATCACAACGTATGATAGTTTGGATGTTTCCCTCGGCCAGGCGCGCAACAATTTATATTTGGCAGGAAAATGTTGGGCTGCCTATGTGGCGCTCGAAAAGTTGTTCCGCGATGTCGGTAAAGAGGAGCTGGCTGTGCTGGCGGGGAAGCAGGCGGAAAAATGCGCCGCGACGATTGTCAGTCACGTGACGGAGGACGGGTATATCCCAGCTGTGATGGGAGAAGGAAATGACTCGAAAATCATTCCGGCTATTGAGGGGCTTGTGTTTCCTTACTTTACGAACTGCCATGAGGCGTTAAGAGAAGACGGACGTTTTGGAGACTATATTCGTGCGCTGCGACAACATTTGCAATATGTGTTGCGGGAAGGAATTTGCCTATTCCCGGATGGGGGATGGAAAATTTCCTCGACAAGCAACAACTCGTGGTTGAGCAAAATTTACTTATGCCAGTTTATTGCCCGTCACATTTTAGGGTGGGAATGGGATGAACAAGGAAAACGAGCTGATGCGGCTCATGTTGCGTGGCTCACGCATCCGACGCTCTCCATTTGGAGTTGGAGCGACCAAATTATCGCTGGCGAAATCAGCGGCAGCAAATATTATCCGCGCGGCGTGACGAGCATTTTATGGTTGGAGGAGGGGGAATGAAGATGAACAGCTCCCTCCCCTCCCTCCGCGATGTATTCGCGAATGATTTCCGCATCGGGGCGGCGGTCAATCCTGTGACGATCGAGATGCAAAAACAGTTGTTGATCGATCATGTCAACAGTATTACGGCAGAGAACCATATGAAGTTTGAGCATCTTCAGCCGGAAGAAGGGAAATTTACCTTTCAGGAAGCGGATCGGATTGTTGATTTTGCTTGTTCGCACCGAATGGCGGTTCGAGGGCACACACTTGTATGGCACAACCAGACTCCGGATTGGGTGTTTCAAGATGGTCAAGGCCATTTCGTCAGTCGGGATGTGTTGCTTGAGCGGATGAAATGTCACATTTCAACTGTTGTACGGCGATACAAGGGAAAAATATATTGTTGGGATGTCATCAACGAAGCGGTAGCCGACGAAGGAGACGAATTGTTGAGGCCGTCGAAGTGGCGACAAATCATCGGGGACGATTTTATGGAACAAGCATTTCTCTACGCTTATGAAGCTGACCCAGATGCACTGCTTTTTTACAATGACTATAATGAATGTTTTCCGGAAAAGAGAGAAAAAATTTTTGCACTTGTCAAATCGCTGCGTGATAAAGGCATTCCGATTCATGGCATCGGGATGCAAGCGCATTGGAGCTTGACTCGCCCGTCGCTTGATGAAATTCGTGCGGCCATTGAACGATATGCGTCCCTTGGCGTTGTTCTTCATATTACGGAACTCGATGTATCCATGTTTGAATTTCACGATCGTCGAACCGATTTGGCTGTCCCGACGAACGAAATGATCGAACAGCAAGCAGAGCGGTATGGGCAAATTTTCGCTTTGTTTAAGGAGTATCGCGATGTTATTCAAAGTGTCACATTTTGGGGAATTGCTGATGACCATACATGGCTCGATAACTTTCCAGTGCAGGGGAGAAAAAACTGGCCGCTTTTGTTCGATGAACAGCATAAACCGAAACCAGCTTTTTGGCGGGCAGTGAGTGTCTGATGATATTGCTTCACGTCGCGGCGAAGAGGGGAACAGCAAATAAGGGTTCCTCTCTTTGTGAATAATCAAAAGATTTCAGAAAATCATTGAATGTAAGTGGACTTTCCATTATAATAGGAAGCAGAACTAGTATACTAGTCATACTAGTAGTAGAAAAGCAAACGGCAAATCATGAAGCTGATTGACATTTTGACTATATGAACAGGGATGTCAATCGAGAATTCATTCTTCTGTTTGTCTGGAATCATGAGGAAGGCATTACAGCCATTTTGTAGGATGCGTCGTTTCAAACTAGTATACTAGAATGTTTGTGGAGTGGTTAGGA
The DNA here is from genome assembly GCF_000422025.1 of Geobacillus sp. WSUCF1. Classification (NCBI taxonomy): domain Bacteria; kingdom Bacillati; phylum Bacillota; class Bacilli; order Caryophanales; family Anoxybacillaceae; genus Geobacillus; species Geobacillus sp. WSUCF1. Next base: position 26,260 of record NZ_ATCO01000118.1, read on the forward strand.
GTTGGATTTCGATCGGTTGAAATCGCTTTCTCAATAAGACCTTGAAAGGGGGGATTGAGACAGGGAATCGTTATGTTTTCTTTATCAAAAAGAATGTGATCGCAGCCAAGGGGGATTTTGAGACAATGGGATTGGAGGGAGAAATATGCTAAAAAAAGCGTTTGCGGCTTTAACCGCAACTGCACTGGCGGTTGGAATGCTTGCAGGATGTACGGACAGCCAATCTTCTTCGTCCAACGAGTCTGGAGATTCAAAAGAGAAAAATGGCATTGTAACTATTACAACTGTCCGCACATTAAAGGATGATACGAAATTTCGAGAGGGAGAGGATTTGAACAACAATCCTATCACACGATGGTCGGAAAAAGAATTGGGGATTAAATGGAAAACATTGTGGACAGCTCCAAACGATGAACAGTATCACAATAAAATTCGCTTAGCTTTATCTTCTGGACAGAAACTGCCTGACGTATTTAAAGTGTCAGACGGGCAGTTGATCAATGATTTAATTCGTTCTGGAAAAGTAATGCCAGTCGATGAAGCGATTGAGAAATATGCGTCACCGAGATTGAAAAAGATTTATGAGCAATTTCCGGAAGCGTTTTATCCGGCGACTGTCGATGGAAAACGCTATGGAATTCCACGGTTCTCTGGAGGCAATGGTTCTGACTCCTTGCTTTGGATTCGCAAAGACTGGCTTGATAAGTTAGGTCTTCAGCCACCTAAAACAATCGAAGATCTCGAAAAAATCATGGACGCGTTTGTCAATAAAGACCCTGACGGCAATGGGAAAAAGGATACGATTGGCTTGACGCTGGCCAGCAAAAACGGATTGGCGACTTGGTTGGCCGACGGAAGCTTTATTTTCGGTGCTTATGGCAACTATGAACCTGGTTCATGGTCAAAAGGCGAAGATGGGAAGCTTGTCTATGGATCGGTACAGCCGTCTATGAAAAAAGCGTTGGCTAAGCTGAATGAATGGTATGAAAAAGGATACTTGGACAAAGAAGTTGGCATTTTGGACGAACAGACGGCGATCAAAAGCTTTGTCGCTGGAAAATCTGGAATCATTTCTGCTCCTCCTTGGGCTGCTGGATGGCCAATCGCAGATGCGTTGAAAAATAATCCAGGAGCCATTGTGGAACCATACCCACTGCCGAGTGGTCCGGATGGCAAAATCGGCCGGCGTGGCGAGGGATTGGTTACAGGCATGTTTTTGTTCAGCAAAGACTTTAAACATATGGATAAATTCTTCCAATACTTAGATGAAGCATACGCCTATGTGTATAATGACTCGAAATATTTTAAATACGGGTTGGCGGAAGGTTATGACTATGTGATGAAGAACGGCAAGCCCGTTTATGATGACAAGGAAATTCCAGGAGGAAGATTGGATCCAGGGGCTTATTTCATTACGGAAGCCATTCCGACCGTTCCGTACATGCTGTATGATCTAGTCGAGGAGTTGTATACAACGAAGCGTCAGCCGAAAAACGCCTATGAGTATACACGAATTGTATCTTTAGGTGAGTCGTTTATGAAAGCGGCTACAATCGTCAACCAACAAAATCAATACCGCATTGAAAACGAGTTTACAGGTCCGCCCACTAAAACGATGCAAAAACGCGGAGAGTTTTTGACGAAAATGGAACGTGAAACCTTTGCCAACATCATTTACGGACGGGCGCCGCTCAGTGCATTTGATGACTTTGTGAAAAAATGGGAAGAATCTGGGGGCAAAGAAATTACAAAAGAAGTGAATGAATGGTATCAATCGGTAAAAGGAGCAAAGTAGCGGTTTCAACGATGGTGGGGTGCGGACGGGGGCGAGCAGTGAAAGAGAATTTACATCGATGTCCGCACCTGCTTTTTTGCAAGAGATGACGCCGGAAGGAGAAAACGGGTATGCAGTCGGCCGTCGATGTCAAAGGACAAACAACAGCGGTGGAAGCAAAGAGAGTTCAGAAAAGAAGAGGAACGTGGCAGTTGCATGTTATGTTGCTTCCTGCCCTCATCATTGTGTTGATTTTTCAATATGTTCCGATGCTAGGACTAGTCATGGCTTTTCAAGATTATGAGCCTTGGCTTGGCTTTTTGCGTTCTCCTTGGGTTGGTCTCGAGCATTTTAAAACGATGTTTGAATATGAAGACGCTCGTCAAGTCATATGGAATACATTGGTCATTTCAACATTAAAAATCATCTTTAACCTCGGTGTGCCTTTGGCGTTTGCGTTGCTTCTCAACGAAGTATACGTGATGAAGTTTAAGCGGACGGTTCAAACGATCGTGTATTTGCCGCACTTTTTGTCATGGGTGATTCTGGGCGGGATCTTGATTGACATGCTTTCTCCTGAAGGGGGGATTGTTAACCGTTTTTTATCAATATTCGGTGTTAAGCCTATTTTCTTCCTCGGAGATAACGATTGGTTTCGTACCGTTGTTGTCGTTACAGATGTGTGGAAAGAATGCGGATTTAACACGATTGTATTTTTAGCTGCCCTTACTTCCATTAACCCATCGTTGTATGAAGCGGCTATCGTGGATGGAGCCAACAGGTGGCAACAAACTATTTACATTACGTTGCCTTCCATGTTGCCGATCATCATTGTGGTTGGAACGTTGTCGCTCGGAAACATTTTAAATGCCGGATTTGATCAAATTTTAAACTTGTACAATCCGCTTGTTTACAAAACGGGTGATATCATCGATACGTATGTTTACCGTGTCGGCCTTTTGAACGGGGATTTTAGTTATGCGACAGCCGTTGGATTGTTTAAATCCGTCATCAGTTTTATTCTCGTGGTCACAGGGTATCGTCTCGCTTATAAGTATGCCAACTATAAAATCTTCTAAGGGAGGGGAGGTCTATGCATCATCACTACCAAAAAAGCTTGTCTTATAAACTATTCACGGTGTTTAACTATACTCTTTTAACGATCATTGCCGTTCTTTGCCTTTTGCCTCTCATCCATATTTTAGCCGTCTCATTCAGCGGCAGTGCAGCGGCGACCGCTAATCTGGTCGGACTGTGGCCCGTTGACTTTACGTTGGACGCTTATGAGAAAACGATTGGGAATGAAAATTTTTTGCGTTCCCTTTGGAATTCGTTTTTGCGTGTTGTATTGGGAACAGTCATTTCCATGGGAGTCATGTTATGCGCTGCCTATCCGCTGTCCAAAAGCGACGACGCCTTTCGCGGCCGGAAACTCTATATGTGGATTTTTGTGTTTACGATGTTGTTCCATGGCGGTCTCGTTCCGACTTATATGGTGGTGACGAAGCTCGGGTTGACAGATACGATTTGGGCGTTGATTTTACCGCCAGCTGTCAGCGCCTTTAACTTAATTTTGCTTGTGAACTTTTTCCGAACTTCGGTGCCGAAATCGCTTGAAGAGGCCGCTTTAATGGATGGCGCAAATCATTTCACGATTTTTTGGAAAATTTATTTGCCGATTTCGGTGCCTGCCATTGCGACGATTTCGCTCTTTACGATGGTTTTTCATTGGAACTCATGGTTTGATGGGTTGATTTATATGTCCGATGTGAAACATTACCCGTTATCTACGTTCTTACAAACGATTATTGTTCAACAGGATTTTACGAAAATGAGCGTCGATGCAGAAACATTGAAAAACTTATCTGAACGGACAGTGAAGGCGGCACAAATCTTCATCGCAGCTTTGCCGATGCTGATTGTTTATCCGTTTGTGCAAAAGTTTTTTGTGAAAGGGATTGTGTTGGGGGCGGAAAAAGAGTAACAGGAGGAGAATTCGACATGACGGCGGGATACGAACCTTGTTGGCTGCGGTATGAGCGGAAGGATCAATATAGTCGATTGCGGTTTGAGGAGATTGTGGCGAAAAGAACATCGCCCATTTTTCAAGCAGCCGTGGAAGAACTCCAAAAAGGGCTTCGTTCGATGATGGAGATTGAGCCGCAAGTGGTGCAGGAAGTAAATGAAACAGCTAATTCGATTTGGCTTGGGACGCTTGAAGATGAAGAGTACGAGCGGCCATTAGAGGGAACACTTGTTCATCCGGAAGGGTATGTGATTCGATCGGATGTCGACGATAGACCGTTCCGTATCTACATTATTGGGAAAACAGATGCTGGTGTGTTGTATGGTGTCTTTCATTTCCTCCGATTATTGCAAATGGGTGAGAACATCGCCCAATTGTCTATCATCGAGCAGCCAAAAAACCGGTTGCGCATGATCAATCATTGGGACAATATGGATGGCAGCATTGAGCGCGGATATGCTGGACGGTCGATTTTCTTTGCCGGTGGCCAGTTTGTGAAGCAAAACCAACGGATAAAAGATTATGCACGATTGCTGGCTTCTGTGGGCATTAACGCCATCTCCATCAACAATGTCAACGTACACAAAACCGAAACGAAACTCATCACCGATCACTTTTTGCCTGACGTGGCGGAAGTAGCGGATATCTTCCGAACCTACGGAATCAAAACATTTTTAAGTATCAACTACGCAAGCCCGATTGAGATTGGCGGGCTTCCAACAGCAGATCCGCTTGATCCCGAGGTGCGAAGGTGGTGGAAGGAAACGGCGAAACGTATTTATCAATATATTCCTGATTTTGGCGGCTTTGTAGTCAAAGCGGATTCCGAGTTTCGTCCTGGTCCCTTTACGTATGGGCGCGATCACGCGGAAGGAGCAAATATGTTGGCAGAGGCGTTGGCGCCATTTGGGGGGCTCGTCATTTGGAGATGCTTTGTCTATAACTGCCAGCAAGATTGGCGCGATCGGACGACCGATCGGGCAAAAGCCGCATATGATCACTTTAAGCCATTGGATGGACAGTTTCGCGAGAATGTCATCTTGCAAATTAAAAACGGCCCAATGGATTTTCAAGTAAGGGAGCCGGTTTCTCCGTTATTTGGCGCCATGCCGAAAACCAATCAAATGATGGAGGTTCAAATCACTCAGGAATATACGGGACAGCAAAAACATTTATGCTTCTTGATTCCACAGTGGAAAGAGGTGCTTGATTTTGATACGTATGCCAAGGGAAAAGGGTCGGAAGTAAAAAAGGTAATTGATGGATCGCTATTTGACTATCGATACAGCGGGATCGCAGGGGTATCTAATATTGGCAGTGACCCAAACTGGACTGGGCATACGTTGGCGCAAGCAAACTTGTATGGATTTGGGCGGCTCGCTTGGAATCCGGATTTGTCTGCCGAAGAAATTGCTAACGAATGGGTTGTGCAAACGTTTGGGGATGATTCACGAGTCGTCGAGACGATCAGTTGGATGCTTCTATCTTCATGGAGAATTTATGAAAACTACACCTCTCCGCTTGGCGTCGGCTGGATGGTGAACCCAGGACACCATTATGGTCCTAATGTGGATGGCTATGAATATTCGCATTGGGGGACGTACCATTATGCTGACCGCGACGGGATCGGTGTTGACCGGACGGTTGCTACGGGAACAGGATATACGGCGCAGTACTTTCCGGAAAATGCAGCGATGTATGAGTCGCTCGACACTTGTCCGGATGAGCTGCTCTTGTTTTTCCATCACGTTCCGTACACTCATCGGCTGCATTCAGGGGAAACGGTCATTCAACATATTTACAATACTCATTTTGAAGGGGTTGAGCAGGCGAAACAGCTGCGGAAACGATGGGAACAACTGAAAGGGAAAATCGACGAAAAACGGTATCATGATGTATTGGAACGATTGACGATCCAAGTGGAACATGCTAAAGAATGGCGAGATGTCATCAATACGTACTTTTACCGGAAGTCAGGAATAGACGACCAATACGGGCGGAAAATTTATCGGTGAATAGGGGAGAGGAGCATGAAGGTTGTAAACGTGCCAAGCAACGGGAGGGAGAAGTTTAAAAAGAATTGGAAATTTTGCGTTGGCACCGGGCGGCTCGGCCTTGCTTTGCAAAAGGAGTATTTGGATCACTTGAAACTCGTGCAAGAGAAAATAGGGTTTCGATACATCCGCGGTCATGGCTTGCTTTCCGATGATGTCGGAATTTATCGAGAAGTCGAAATCGATGGGGAAATGAAGCCGTTTTATAACTTTACGTACATCGACCGGATTGTTGATTCGTATTTAGCGTTGAATATCCGGCCGTTTATTGAATTTGGATTTATGCCAAAAGCGCTTGCTTCGGGAGACCAAACAGTTTTTTATTGGAAAGGCAACGTTACACCCCCGAAAGATTATAACAAGTGGCGTGATCTCATCGTAGCGGTCGTTTCCCATTTCATTGAGCGATACGGGATTGAGGAAGTGCGGACATGGCTGTTTGAAGTATGGAATGAACCTAATTTAGTGAACTTCTGGAAAGATGCCAACAAACAGGAGTATTTTAAGCTGTACGAGGTGACAGCCCGAGCGGTAAAAAGCGTTGATCCTCATTTGCAAGTTGGGGGACCGGCCATTTGCGGAGGAAGCGATGAATGGATTACGGATTTTCTCCACTTTTGCGCCGAACGGAGGGTGCCTGTTGATTTTGTCAGCCGCCATGCCTATACATCGAAGGCGCCGCATAAGAAAACGTTTGAATATTACTATCAAGAGCTTGAGCCGCCAGAAGATATGTTGGAGCAATTCAAAACGGTGCGCGCCTTGATTCGCCAGTCTCCGTTTCCGCATTTGCCATTGCATATTACCGAATATAATACATCGTACAGCCCCATCAACCCGATTCATGATACAGCGCTCAACGCAGCGTACATTGCGCGTATTTTAAGTGAGGGGGGAGATTACGTCGACTCGTTTTCGTATTGGACGTTCAGCGATGTGTTTGAAGAAATGGATGTTCCGAAGGCGTTGTTTCACGGTGGGTTCGGTCTAGTTGCGCTTCACTCGATTCCCAAACCGACATTTCATGCGTTTACATTCTTTAATGCTCTAGGCGACGAACTGTTGTATCGTGACGGAGAGATGATTGTGACAAGGCGGAAAGATGGATCGATTGCCGCAGTGCTTTGGAATTTAGTGATGGAAAAAGGAGAAGGATTTACAAAAGAAGTGCAGCTGGTGATTCCAGTTTCATTTTCCGCTGTTTTTATCAAGCGGCAAATCGTCAATGAGCAGTACGGGAACGCGTGGAGAGTTTGGAAACAGATGGGGCGTCCCCGCTTTCCAAGCCGTCAAGCGGTGGAAACGTTGCGTCAAGTGGCGCAGCCTCATGTGATGACGGAGCAGAGACGGGCAACGGACGGTGTGATTCATTTATCTATTGTCCTATCAAAAAACGAAGTGACATTAATCGAGATTGAGCAAGTTCGAGATGAGACAAGCACATATGTCGGCTTAGATGATGGTGAAATGACATCGTATTCTTCATGAAAGATTACTAAAGTGGTTTTGGAGGGACGAGATGGACGTAGTCACCATTGGCGAATCGATGGCCGTATTTACACCAACAAGCGTCGGCTTGATGAGACAGGCGACCACCTTTACTATGCGGATTGGCGGAGCGGAATCCAATGTCGCTGTCGGCCTTGCTCGATTAGGTCATCGTGTAGGATGGATCAGCAAGGTCGGAAGCGATGAGTTTGGAAAGGCGATTTTGTCTTTCCTGAAAGGTGAGGGAGTGGATGTCAGCCGGGTAAAAATGGATGGGGAAGCGCCGACCGGCATTTACTTTAAGGAACAAAGACGTCCAAACGATACGCGGGTGTATTACTATCGCAAAGGATCAGCGGCGAGCAGGCTGACGCCTGCCGACTTGGATGAGAAATATATCGCAGAGGCAAAGTATTTGCATATTACGGGAATCACTCCGGCGTTAAGCGAGAATTGTCGTGAAACGATCTTTGCCGCCATGGCGATCGCTCGTCGTCACGGGGTGAAAATCGTTTTTGATCCGAATTTGCGGTTGAAACTATGGAATGAAGCGGATCGGGCCAAGGAAGTGATGCTTCGCATGGCAGCTGAATCAGATGTGGTTCTCCCTGGAGAAGCTGAGGCATCGTTTTTATTCGGAAAACATTCGGTTGAGGAATGGGGAAGCCGGCTGCTTGACATGGGCGCCTCGCTTGTTGTCATTAAACTAGGCGCAAATGGTGCCCATTATTTTACGAATGCGCATCATGAGTATGTTCCAGGGTTTCCTGTTGAAAGGGTAATCGACCCTGTCGGTGCTGGGGATGGGTTTGCAGCTGGGCTGCTATCCGGACTGCTTGAAGGACTTCGTTTAACAGAAGCGGTGCAGCGAGCGAATGCAGTTGGCGCGCTTGTGACAATGGTCGAGGGGGATGCTGATGGCATGCCGGAACGCGATGACGTCGAGCGCTTGATAAATCAGCGACGGGAAGATGTTACGCGATAAAGGAGATGAACCTACATGAAGGTAGTCCAAATGATTCGAGAGATTGGCATCATTCCAGTCGTCCGCGGTGCGACGGTTGATACTGTTCTTCCGCTGTCATTGGCTTTGCGGCAGGGAGGCATTCCAATCATGGAAATTACGATGGAAACAGCTGGGGCTTTGGCCGCGTTGGAAAAGGCTGCAAGGGAACTGAAAGATATGTTGATCGGTGCGGGAACGGTGCTGGATGCTGAAACAGCACAGAGAGCGATTTCAGCTGGGGCGCGGTTTATCGTTTCCCCCTCCCTTTCTATTGATGTGATTCAGGCGGCAAAACAAAATCGGGTTGTCAGTATTGCAGGAGGATTGACGCCGACCGAAATTGTGAATGCTTTTCAGCACGGGGCTGATATGGTGAAAGTATTTCCTGCCCATGTGTTTGGGCCAAACTATATTCGAAGCATAAAGGAGCCGCTCCCCCACATCCCCCTCATCGCAACTGGAGGAATCAATCTGAAAACGGCTGGAGAGTATATAAAAGCGGGAGTGGATGCCATCGGTGTCGGGAACTCGTTAGTGAAGGTTGAAGGGGCATTGGAAAACGATCAGTGGAAGATTATTGCCGAACGGGCAGCTCAATGGATGTCGATTGTGCACAAGGTGAGGGGAGAGAATGTGGAATGAATCGCTAAGAAATTTGACAGGAAATATGTTCTTTCCTACATTGGAAGAAAACACATGATCATGGATGTACTTTCTCACTGCCATACTAGTATATAAGAAAAAGGGGAATCGCACGGTGATCTTTACTGCCCAACAAAGCCAACAAATTAAAAGTTCTGTCAGGGGTTCAGCGCGCGACCAGTTGTACGAGATGCTAAAGGAAAAGATTTTGCGCCTTGAGTTGGAACCAGGAACAAAAATTTCCGAAAAGGAAATCGCGGAGCAATTGCATATTAGCCGCACCCCGGTGCGGGAAGCATTTCTCAAACTGGCGCAAGAAGAATTGCTTGATATTATTCCGCAAAGCGGAACCATTGTTTCGCGCATCAACTTGGAACATGTGGAGGAAGGGCGCTTTATCCGCGAGGTTGTCGAGAAAGAAGTGGCCGTTTTAGCTTGTACGAAATTGCGTCAAGATCATCTATTTGAAATGGAGAAGAATATTGCGATGCAAGAGTTGTGTGCCGAAAAAGGAAATTTTCTTGAGTTGTTTGAGCTTGATGAAAAGTTCCATCAGCTCATTTACGATGGCTGCCGAATGTCGCGCTCGTGGAAAATGGTGCAAAGTTTAAACAGTCATTTCAATCGTTTGCGTGTACTGAGACTATCATCCGATCTTGATTGGGACATTATTATTTCCCATCACAAGCAAATTTATCGGTTAATTGCGAATAAAGAAGCAGAGAAAGTGCGTCAGGTGATGGAAGAGCATTTGCGGCTTGTCGAAATTGAAAAAGACGTACTAAAAAGGCAGTATCCTCATTATTTTGTATAAGTTGTTGGAAGTTTCGCTTTGCGGGAGGGAGACAGTGTGCAGCCGTTCATTCATGAAAATTTTTTGTTGCAAAACAAGCATGCCGAAGTGTTATACCATGACTATGCGAAATCATTGCCGATTATTGATTATCACTGCCATTTGAGCGCAAAAGAGATTGCGGAAGACCGGCGGTTTCATGATATGACGGAGCTTTGGCTCGAGGGGGATCATTACAAATGGCGGGCGATGCGGGCGATGGGAGTCGAAGAAAAGTATATTACCGGAAACGCCTCTCCAGAGGAAAAGTTTCAAGCATGGGCGAAAACGGTGCCGTATTGCATCGGGAATCCACTCTATCATTGGACACATTTAGAGCTAAAACGCTATTTTCAAGTGGATGCTCTTCTGAATGAGCGGACGTGGCGCGAAATTTGGGATCATTGCAACGCTTTATTGAGACAGGAAGGATTCTCAGCCCGCTCTTTCATGGTCAAATCTAATGTGGAGTGGATTGGGACAACGGACGATCCGCTCGATGATTTAGCTGATCATCAGGCAATTGCCCAAGATCCATCATTTCCAGTAAAGATTGTTCCGTCTTTTCGTCCTGATGCAGTCATTGAAATCAACCGCCCTTCGTTTTTAGACTATGTGGGAAAGCTAGGGGAAGCAGCTGGCCTGCCGATTCATGATTACAGTCAGCTGCTGCAAGCCATTGAAAGCCGAGTGCGTTATTTTCACGAGAAAGGATGCCGGATGGCTGATCACGGCTTAGAATCGATGCCGTATTCAGAATGCGGTTGGAAGGAAGCAAACGATATTTTTCAAAAACGAAAAAATGGATTTGTCCTCAGCCGTGAGGAGGAGGAAAAATATAAAACTTTCACTTTATGCTTCTTAGCCCGATTGTACCACTCACTTGGTTGGGTGATGCAGCTGCACATCGGTTCGATTCGAAATACAAATGAAAAGATGTTCCGGCTTCTTGGTCCGAATACAGGATATGATTCGATTCATGACTTTTTCCTTGCCCAGCCGTTAAATGCCTTTCTTAATGAGCTAGAGCGTCGCGATCAACTGCCAAAAACGATTGTGTACACATTAAACCCTGCTTATAACTATATTGTCGCCTCAACGGTCGGCAATTTTCAATCAGAAGGAGTAAAAGGGAAAGTTCAATTTGGCGCAGCTTGGTGGTTCAATGATCATCAAGATGGCATCATCAGACACTTGACGGATCTTGCCAATGTCGGTGTGTTCAGCACGTTTGTCGGAATGTTGACCGATTCAAGGAGTTTTGTGTCTTATGTACGCCACGAGTATTTTCGCAGAATTGTATGCAATTTGATCGGTTCATGGATTGAAAAAGGAGAGGTGCCGCAAGACTATGATTTTTTAGGGAAAATCGTTCAAGATGTATGTTACTTCAACGCGAAACAATACTTTCAAGTCGGCGTGAGTGGGGGATGAGATCAGAATGAAAATGACGTTTCGCTGGTTCGGAAAGGAACATGATACTGTTTCATTAGATCATATTCGGCAAATTCCAGGAGTTGAAGGAATCGTTGGAGCTCTATATCATATTCCAGTCGGTGAAGTATGGCCGCTTGATGATATATTGGAACTCAAACGGCAGGTAAATGAAAAAGGATTTCATCTTGAAGTCATTGAGAGCGTCAACGTCCACGAAGATATTAAACTCGGTTTGCCCTCCCGAGATCGATATATTGAAAACTATAAACAGACGATTCGCAACTTGGCGAAAGCAGGAGTGAAAGTGATTTGTTACAACTTTATGCCGATTTTTGACTGGACCCGTTCTGATTTAGCCAAAAGGCGGCCTGACGGATCGACGGTGCTCGCCTATGAGAAACAAAAGATTGAACAAATCGATCCGGAGGAAATGATCCGCCGCATTGAAAGCGGAGCGAACGGGTTTTTGCTTCCGGGATGGGAACCGGAACGCTTGAAAACAATCAAGCCTCTTTTTTCGCTATATAAAGGGGTAACCGAAGATGATCTATTTGATCATTTGCGTTACTTTTTGGAACAAATCGTTCCAGTAGCGGAAGAGTGTGGCGTTCGGATGGCTCTCCATCCTGATGATCCGCCCTGGTCGGTGTTCGGATTGCCGCGGATTGCGACCAATAAGGAGAATTTGGATCGAATCGTTCATATGGTCAACAGCCCTGCGAACGGGTTGACATTATGCTCCGGGTCGCTTGGAGCCAATCCGGCCAACGATGTTCCGGACATTTTCCGCCATTTTTTGCGAATGGGACGAGTGCCATTTGCTCATGTACGGAATGTCGAAATTCACGCGAACGGCGATTTTGAGGAAACGTCTCATCGCAGTTGCGACGGTTCGTTGAATATATGCGAGATCATGAAAGCGTTGCATGAAGCTAATTTTCAAGGGTACATTCGACCAGATCACGGCCGAATGATTTGGGGGGAACAAGCTCGTCCTGGTTACGGGTTGTACGATCGGGCGCTTGGCATTATGTACTTGCTTGGCATTTGGGATAGTTTGGAGAATGAAAAAAAGAAGCAGGAAGGTGAGAAGACATGCTCCCGATCCATCCAAGTTTAAAAGGCAAGGTAGCGGTTGTAACGGGCGGGGGTGGGGTATTATGCAGCTGCATGGCGAAAGAACTGGCCCGCCAAGGAATGAAAGTGGCGATTTTAAACCGAACGCTCGAGAAAGCTGAAAGAATCAAGAATGAAATTGAAGAGCGAGGAGGTGAGGCGCTGGCCATTTCGTGCGATGTTCTGGATGTCGAACGCGTTAAACAGGCGGCAGAAATGGTAGCGGACGTTTACGGGCCGTGCGATGTCCTGATTAATGGGGCAGGCGGAAACCATCCGCAAGGCATTACGACAAAGGAAATACTCGAGTTGCAGGATCTAGAGAATCAAGACATTACAACGTTTTTCGACTTGACGACAGAAGGGTTTTCCTATGTTTTTGATTTAAATATTCTTGGGACGATCATCCCGACGCAGCATTTTCTTAAACAGATGATAGGAAGAGGGGGAACCATCATCAATATTTCCTCGATGAGCGCTCCGCGGCCGATGACGAAAGTGCCGGCGTACAGTGCGGCTAAAGCGGGAATTGAAAACTTCACGAAATGGCTGGCTGTGCATGTCGCTGAGATCGGGGTTCGCGTCAATGCGATTGCCCCGGGATTCTTTTTGACGAAACAAAATGAACATCTTTTGAAACATCCTGACGGATCGTATACAGAGCGGACGAAAAAAATTTTGATGCATACACCGATGCGGCGGCTCGGCAAGCCGGAAGACTTGCTGGGGACTTTGCTTTGGCTTGTGGATGATCAAATGAGTGGATTTGTCACTGGAACGACTGTTCCTGTTGACGGCGGCTTTTTGGCTTATGCCGGAGTTTGAAGGGAGGGTAAACAAAGCCTCCCCTCTTTTTTTAACTTATGATATACTGGTAAAAAACAAGAAAAGGTGGATGAATTATGCGCACCGGCTTGCTGGATGGAAAGTTGTATCGGGCTTGTGAATGGATTACAAGACTTGCATATATCAATCTATTATGGTTTGTCTTTACCGTCCTTGGACTTGTCATTCTCGGCATTGCGCCGGCGACGGTGGCGCTGTTTACGATCGTAAGGAAGTGGCTTCTCTTTCACGATCACGATGTTCCAGTGCTGAAAACATTCGTTCGTACGTATAAAGGTGAATTTTGGCGGGCGAACCGGATTGGGCTTTTGTTGATGGCGGCAGCGTATATTTTCTATATCGATCTTTTATACCTCGCCCACGTGCCAATAGAATGGAGATTTCCGTTTTCTGTTGCTTTGCTGGTCATTTTCATTTTTTATACAGTGACGCTTTTATATGTATTTCCGATCTATGTGCATTACGAATTGCGCTTTTGGCAATATATCAAATATGCCTTTCTCATTGGAATGGCCAATCCACTCATGACGCTCGTGATGCTGATGAGTGTTGGGGTCTTGTTCGTCTTATTGATGTATATTCCGGGGCTGATCCCGTTTTTCAGCATCAGTTCGCTCGCCTTGGTGGTGATGAGCGGCGCATTGCGTGTATTTCGCAAAACAGAGGAAAGGCTGGAGGTCAGGAAACAAGGGGGGTGATATGAACACTTTCCCTTAAGAGTAAATATAGAAAAAGGTCCATTATGGCTTAAAAGAAGCTGAAGCGGACTAAGGAGTTGTCAACACAAGCGATCAAAAAGGGCTGGCTTAAAAGGATGTCTGTCCTCTCGATGAAACACCGGATATAGAAGTGAATTCGTTCAATACGGTATATATAGAAAGAGGATGCCTCGTTGCTGTTGAGACATCCTCTTCCTTGCTGGAGACACCGATGTGCTTTTGGCTGTCTATTTGTGGTCGATAATAGCCCAATATGCGGGTTTGACTTTGTAATCCGGTCCAAAAACGAACGGCGCATCTTTTCCTTTCCCTTTTTCCACTTTTGCGTACGGAGCGTTCGGGTCAACCACAACATTCCCGTTGGCGTCATAGTACACATCCGCACGGCTGTCGAGCCACGTATGATTGTCGGCGATGCCCCAGAAGGTGACGTTGCTAATTTTATCGCTCAAATAATATGGTTGGAAGCTCGGTGATGTAACGGCAGCGAATATTTGTCTCAACAGTGAAAACGGACAGCACTCTTTTTACTGGATGATGATGTACGAATGGCATACTTGAAAGTTAAAAAAATTCTGTATATAATTAGTTTGAATACAAAACATACTTAGTTGCAATGTTTTTAGCCGTTATTTTCGAGAAGGAGAAACAGAGTAGCCGAACGACGATATCTTTAGAGAGGCAGAACAAAGTGGTCTTAAAATCGTTGCTTACCGCTTATTCTTTATGAACAAACATGGGACGAGAATTTCATAACAGCTGACGTAACAGGCGAGAGGAGCAGAATTATGGCAACTACTGTTCAAGATGTGATAGAGCGATTAACGGCATCGGTTGGGAAAATTCCCAATACCGTGGATACTCTTCAGTATGGCGACCCTAACATGGAAGTGAAGGGGATTGCAACGAGCTTCATGCCTACATATCGTGTGATCCAACAAGCCGTCTCAATGGAGGCCAATCTGCTCATTACTCATGAAGGATTATTTTATAGCCATACTGACAACACCGACATGATGCAAAAGGATCCGGTACATCAGGAAAAGATTCGTTTGATCTGCGAGTCGGGCATTGCGATTTACCGATTTCATGATTATTGGCATCGGCATCAACCGGATGGCATCATGGTCGGTTTCATTCGCGCTTTGGGGTGGGAGTCATATGTTTCTAAATATTTGCCGGCCGCTGCGATTGTAGCGATTCCCTGCATGACGGCAAAGGAAGTGGCTGAATATGCGAAGGAAAAATTGAGCATTCCATTTGTACGTATCGCTGGAGATTTATCTGCGCCATGCACCCGCATTGGAATATTGGTGGGGTATCGAGGCGGCGGGGCATTGTCGATTCCATTGTTTGAACAGGAACATCTCGATGCGATTATGTATGGAGAGGGGCCTGAATGGGAGACGCCGGAATATATTCGGGATGCCGTGTACCAAGGAAGACAAAAGGCGTTGATTGTACTGGGACATGCGGAAAGCGAAGAGCCAGGCATGAAGTATTTGGCCGAATGGCTAGGGGAGCAGTTTCCGGATATCCCCGTCCATTTTCTTCGAGAGCGACCGATTTTTCAGGTGATTTGAATAGGACTTCAAATTTGAATAGGACTTCAAGGGAGGAAAAGAGGAGAATGAAAATCGGCTCTGGCGAAAAATTGCTCTTTATTGGTGATTCGATCACTGATTGCGGCCGCGCTCGGCCAGAGGGAGAAGGATCATTCGGAGCGTTGGGCACGGGATATGTCGCTTATGTGGATGGTCTCTTGCAAGCGGTTTACCCCGAACTAGGCATTCGCGTCGTCAATAAAGGTGTCAGCGGCAATACGGTGCGGGATTTGAAAGCAAGATGGAAAGAAGATGTCATCGACCAAAAGCCAGACTGGGTATCGATCATGATCGGTATTAACGATGTTTGGCGGCAATATGATTTGCCGTTCATGAAAGAAAAACATGTATACTTGGATGAATATGAAGCGACGCTCCGCAGCCTTGTGCTCGAGACGAAGCCGCTTGTGAAAGGAATCATTTTGATGACACCGTTTTATATCGAAGGAAATGAACAGGATCCGATGCGCCGAACAATGGATCAATATGGCCGTGTTGTCAAGCAAATTGCGGAAGAAACAAACAGTTTATTCGTCGATACCCAAGCAGCTTTCAATGAAGTATTAAAGACGCTTTACCCGGCTGCGCTCGCTTGGGATCGGGTTCACCCGTCCGTTGCGGGACATATGATTTTGGCAAGGGCGTTTTTGAGGGAGATTGGGTTTGAGTGGGTTAGGTCTAGATAATAAATTAATCATACATACATCCTTAGAAAGGGGGACGAGTACAATTGTCCAAAATCAAAAATCCTATTTTAACCGGCTTCCATCCCGATCCATCCATTTGCCGGGCGGGAGATGACTATTACATTGCCGTTTCGACGTTCGAATGGTTCCCGGGGGTGAGAATTTATCATTCGAAAGATTTAAAGAATTGGCGTTTGGTGGCGCGGCCATTGAATCGGTTAAGCCAATTGAATATGATCGGAAACCCGGATTCCGGGGGCGTTTGGGCGCCGCATTTGTCGTACAGCGACGGGAAGTTTTGGCTCATTTATACGGATGTGAAAGTTGTCGAAGGCCAGTGGAAGGATGGGCACAACTATCTTGTGACGTGCGACACGATCGATGGTGAGTGGTCGGATCCGATTTATTTAAATAGCTCTGGGTTTGACCCGTCTCTCTTTCACGATGAGGACGGAAGAAAATACTTGGTGAATATGTATTGGGATCACCGCGTCGGCATCATCCGTTTTACGGGATTGTGCTTCAAGAATACAGTGTGGAACAGAAAAAATTGGTTGGTGAGCCGAAAATTATTTTCAAAGGAACGGACTTAAGAATTACAGAAGGGCCGCATTTGTATAAAATCAATGGTTATTATTATTTATTGACGGCGGAAGGGGGAACGCGGTACAACCATGCGGCGACGATTGCCCGGTCGCGCTCTCTCTATGGTCCGTATGAGGTGCATCCCGACAATCCGCTGATTACGTCTTGGCTTTACCCGCGCAATCCGCTGCAAAAGGCCGGCCATGCGTCGATTGTCCATACTCATACGGACGAATGGTTTCTTGTTCATTTAACTGGTCGGCCGTTGCCAAGAGAAGGGCAGCCGCTGCTGGAACACCGCGGCTATTGCCCGCTCGGACGTGAAACAGCGATTCAGCGGCTTGAATGGAAAGATGGATGGCCCTATGTGGTCGGAGGAAACGGGCCTTCGTTAGAAATCGACGGGCCGAACGTTGAGGAAGTTCCGTGGGAAAAAGATTACGATGAAAAAGATGATTTTGATGGTGATACATTAAACCACCATTTTCAAACATTACGAATTCCTTTAGGGGAAGACATCGCTACCTTAAAGGCTCGTCCGGGACATTTGCGGCTGTACGGAAGAGAGTCGCTTACTTCCCGGTTTACACAGGCGTTTGTCGCCAGACGATGGCAGCATTTTTACTTCATTGCCGAGACGAAAGTGTCCTTTCGCCCCACAACCTTTCAGCAATCGGCTGGT
The DNA here is from genome assembly GCF_000422025.1 of Geobacillus sp. WSUCF1. Lineage (NCBI taxonomy): Bacteria > Bacillati > Bacillota > Bacilli > Caryophanales > Anoxybacillaceae > Geobacillus > Geobacillus sp. WSUCF1. The sequence continues at coordinate 43,757 of NZ_ATCO01000118.1, forward strand.
CTAGTAAACTATTACAATACGCAAAACTGGACGACGCTTCAAATCACATGGCATGAGGAAAAAGGACGGATTCTTGAATTGATGACATGCGATCATCTCGTGGTTGATCAACCGTTGCGGGGACGGGAGATTGTCGTTCCTGATGACATCGAGTATGTGTATTTACGGGTAACCGTGCAAGCGACAACGTACAAATACTCTTATTCTTTCGATGGAATGAATTGGATTGATCTTCCTGTCACGTTTGAATCATATAAACTGTCGGATGACTATATCAAAAGCCGGGCTGCGTTTACCGGAGCGTTTGTGGGCATGCATTGTCGGGACGGTTCGGGGCAAAACAACTATGCGGATTTTGACTATTTTTTGTACAAAGAATTATAGAATACTTTGTTTATATGATAGACAAACAAATATGAAAGCGTTATAATAAAACTGAAACAAATCATTCTCGCTTATTTAAGGAGGACTTGGACATGGCGTATTTCCCGAATATCGGCACCATTCCATATGAAGGACCAGAGTCGCGCAATCCGTTGGCGTTTAAGTTTTATAATCCGGAAGAAAAAGTCGGCGACAAAACAATGGAGGAGCATTTGCGTTTTTCGGTCGCGTATTGGCATACGTTCACGGGGGATGGATCGGATCCGTTCGGCGTCGGCAATATGATTCGCCCGTGGGACAAATACAGCGGCATGGATTTGGCCAAGGCGCGCGTGGAGGCGGCGTTTGAACTGTTTGAAAAGCTGAACGTTCCGTTTTTCTGCTTCCATGACGTCGACATCGCGCCGGAAGGGGAAACGCTCAGCGAGACGTACAAAAACTTGGATGAAATCGTAGATATGATTGAAGAGTACATGAAAACAAGCAAAACGAAACTGCTGTGGAATACGGCGAACTTGTTCAGCCATCCACGCTTCGTTCACGGGGCGGCAACGTCATGCAATGCCGATGTGTTCGCCTATGCGGCGGCGAAAGTGAAAAAAGGGTTGGAGATCGCCAAACGGCTCGGAGCGGAAAACTACGTGTTTTGGGGCGGCCGGGAAGGTTATGAGACGCTGCTGAACACGGACATGAAGCTGGAGCTTGACAATTTGGCTCGCTTCTTGCACATGGCGGTCGACTATGCGAAAGAAATCGGCTTTGACGGCCAGTTTTTGATCGAGCCGAAGCCGAAAGAGCCGACGAAGCACCAATACGATTTTGATGTCGCGACGGCGTTGGCGTTCTTGCAAACGTACGGGCTCAAGGATTACTTCAAATTCAACATCGAAGCGAACCATGCGACGTTGGCTGGCCATACGTTTGAACATGAGCTGCGCGTCGCCCGCATCCACGGCATGCTCGGTTCGGTCGATGCGAACCAAGGTGATACGCTGCTTGGCTGGGATACGGACGAATTCCCGACCGACTTGTATGCGACGACCTTGGCGATGTACGAAATTTTGCAAAACGGCGGCCTTGGGCGCGGCGGCTTGAACTTTGACGCGAAAGTGCGGAGAGGTTCGTTTGAACCGGAAGACTTGTTCTACGCCCATATCGCCGGGATGGACAGCTTTGCGATTGGTTTGAAAGTCGCTCATCGCTTGCTGGAAGACCGCGTGTTTGAACAGTTCATCGAAGAGCGGTACAAAAGCTATACGGAAGGCATTGGCCGCGAGATCGTCGAAGGAACGGCGGACTTCCACAAGCTGGAGCAATACGCGTTGCAGCTTGGCGACATTCGCAATACGTCCGGACGTCTTGAGCGCTTGAAAACGTTGCTGAATCAATATTTGCTCGAAGTCAGCGCGCCGAGTGGATCTCGTTCGTGAAAGAGGGATGAGCGTGGAATATGTCATTGGCGTCGATTTAGGAACAAGTGCGGTGAAAGTGTTGCTTGTCGACCGCAATGGGCAAGTCAGAGGGGAATGGACCGAGTCCTATCCTCTCTACCAGCCGCATTCCGGCTATAGCGAGCAGCGCCCCGACGATTGGGTGGAAAAAACGATCGTCGCACTGCGCCGCGTCTGGGAGACGGCGGGCGTTTCCCCCGAGTCGATCGCGGGGATTAGTTTTTCCGGACAGATGCATGGGCTGGTGTTGCTTGACGGCGACGGGAATGTCGTGCGCAACGCGATTTTGTGGAATGATACGCGAACGACGGAAGAGTGTCGGGAAATTGAAGAAAAGGTCGGCCGCGACCAGCTGCTTTCCATTGCCAAAAATGAGGCGCTGGAAGGGTTTACGCTGCCGAAACTGCTGTGGGTGAAAAACCATGAACCCCACCTTTACGAGCAGGCGCGGGTGTTTTTGTTGCCGAAAGATTATGTCCGCTTCCGCTTGACCGGGCACATGGCGATGGATGTATCGGATGCGGCGGGGACGCTGCTGTTGGATATCAAAACGAAAACGTGGAGCGAGGCGATCGCCCGTGCGGTCGGCGTCGATCTCACGCTTTGCCCGCCGCTTGTCGAGGCGACGGCGTTCGTCGGGACGCTGCGCCCGGAGGTGGCCGAGCAGACGGGGCTGCCGGTATCGGTGAAAGTGTTTGCCGGCGGGGCGGACAACGCCTGCGGCGCGGTTGGCGCGGGCATTTTGGCAGAAGGCCGCATGATGTCAAGCATCGGCACGTCCGGCGTTGTGCTTGCCTATGAACAAAGTGGGGAAAAAGACTTCGCTGGACGAGTGCATTACTTCAACCATGCCGAGCCAAATGCTTACTATATCATGGGCGTGACGCTGGCGGCGGGCTACAGCTTTGACTGGTGGAAGCGGACGTTTGCGGAAGACGTGCCGTTTGCCGAGATCGTCCAGCGCGCTGCCGAGTCGCCGATCGGTGCGAACGGGTTGTTGTTTACGCCGTATTTGGTCGGCGAGCGGACGCCTTATGCGGACGCCGATATTCGCGGGTCGTTTATCGGCATCGACTCGCGGCAGACGAAATGGGATTTCGCCCGCGCGGTCATGGAAGGGATTACGTTCTCGCTCAACGAGTCGGTGGAGATCATCAAAGCGAGCGGCAAAACGATCGACTCGGTCGTCTCGATCGGCGGCGGGGCGAAAAGCGCCGAGTGGCTGCAAATCCAAGCTGATATTTTCGGCCTGCCGGTTGAGAAGCTGAAAAACGAACAGGGGCCGGGGCTCGGCGCCGCGATGATCGCGGCCTGCGGCGTCGGCTGGTTCGATTCGCTCAAGCAATGCGCGGATGCGTTCAAACAAGTCGAATCCGTCGTCGAACCGCGGCCGGATGCGGTCGCCAAGTACAAAGAGCTGTTTTCCATTTATCGAGAGATGTATCCGCACACAAAAGAGCTGGCCAAACGGTTAAAAGCGTTTCGGCCGTGACGACAAACTCCCTAAACCAGTGGATGGTTTGGGGAGTTTTTTGTTTGATCAGGCCACGGGGCAGGATAACACGCCATGCTTGTTGAAAGAAGAACTGAAAAGGGGGAAGCGAAACATGGACATTCGAAAAGAATTTGAACATCTTCAATATTTCTTTGACTCGTATTACAATCAGACGTTTTATAATGCTGATTGGAAGAACAGCTGTTGCAATTTCTAGCGGATGAGCCGAAATGGGTGGTTCGTGCCTTGAAGTTGGAAGTAGAGAAACTCGAACGCATCCATCATCGCAGCGATACGGAGACATGGGCAAAAATCGAAGAACTTGTCCATGAAAACAGCATGCGCTATTTTTCGTTTGAGGACGGCAAAATGTTTATCGAAGTGGCCAGCCGTTTGTTAAAAGATGTTGAATAAAGCGACCAATGCACAAACAAGCAGCCCGTTTGTTGGACGCCGGGGAACAGCGATTGGACATGGTTCGTGTCCGTCTATTGATCGAACCGCGGATAACATCTGTTTTTTGATAATAGTATTTGAGGTGTGAAACGGACTATGCTGGCCGGGTAGCTGCTGGCATCGTCAGACGCAAAGATTCGTTTGCCAAGGGGCAGGAAATCCCTGCACAAAGCGCGAAAAAAAATAGGAGAGGGGCAAAACGGTTTTAGCTGAAAGAAGGGAGATACACATGTTCTCTACACTTCCCATCCCGATCATTCAAGCGCCGATGGCAGGCGGGGTGTCGACGCCTGAACTGGCCGCGGCGGTGTCGAACGCCGGAGGGCTTGGGTTTTTGGCCGGCGGGTACAAGACAGCGGAGGCCATGAGGAAGGAAATTCACGAGCTGCGGACGTTGACGGATCGGCCGTTTGGGGTAAATGTGTTTGTGCCGGGGGACAAAACAGTGGATGAGGAGGCGGTCGAACGGTACCGTGTAGCACTGGCGGCGGAGGCGGAGCGGTTTGGGGCGTCAGTCGGCGAGCCGAAATGGGAGGACGACGACTGGGCGGCGAAGCTTGATGTGCTTCTTCAGGAGCGAGTGCCGGTTGTGAGCTTTACATTTGGTTGCCCGGACAAAGAAGTGATCGCTGCCTTGCAAAAGGCGGGATCGTTTGTGATCGTGACGGTCACGGCGGTGGAGGAAGCTGAAATGGCAGCCGAAGCTGGGGCGAATGCGCTTTGTGTGCAAGGGGAGGAAGCGGGCGGGCATCGGGCGTCGTTTGGCAACGATCCGGAACAGGATGAGGCGCTTGAGTTGTTTCCGCTGCTGGCCCGAGTGCGGGCGGCGGTCCGGGTTCCGCTCGCGGCGGCGGGCGGGATCATGGATGGGCGCGGCATTGCGGCGGCTCTTAAAGCCGGGGCGAGCGCGGTGCAGCTCGGGACGGCGTTTTTGCGCTGCCCGGAAAGCGGGGCGCACCCGCTTCATAAACAGGCGCTTGCCGATCCGCGGTTTGTGGAGACGGCCGTGACGAGGGCGTTTACCGGCCGGCCGGCGCGCGGGCTTGTGAACCGGTTTATGGCGGAGTATCGCGCCTTGGCGCCGGCGGCGTATCCGCATGTGCACCATATGACGAAGCCGCTGCGCGCCGCATCCGCCAAGGCGGGCGATCCGGAAGGAATGTCGCTTTGGGCCGGGACGGGATATCGGTTGGCGCGGGAGCTTCCGGCGGCGGAGCTTGTCGAAGAGCTGAAGCGGGAGCTCGAGGAAGCTTGGCGAGCATAGGAGTTTGGTTATGCGGATGGAAAGAAAACGCGTTCATTCTTCCGAAAAAATGTTGAATAAGGGGGAGAGAAAACCATGACCGCATCCCGCATCGTCTTTCCACCGCTCAGCTATGTCGGCTGGGGGGCGCTTACGCAGTTAGTTCCGGAAGTGAAAAGGCTTGGGGGCACACACGTGTTGGTGATCACCGATCCAGCGCTTGAAAAAATTGGCCTCGTCGAGCAAGTGACGTCCCCGCTCCGGCAAGCAGGATGCAGCGTGCATGTGTATACGGATGTTGTGCCGGAGCCGCCGCTTGAAACGGGGGAAAAGGCGGTGGCGTTTGCCCGCGGCGGAGAGTTTGATCTCGTCATCGGGGTCGGCGGCGGCAGCGCGATGGATTTGGCGAAGCTGGCCGCTGTGTTGGCCGTGCATGAAGGTTCGGTCGCCGAGTATTTAAACTTGACGGGAACGAGAACGCTTGAGAAAAAAGGATTGCCGAAAATATTGATTCCGACGACATCAGGCACCGGGTCGGAGGTGACGAACATCTCCGTCTTGTCGTTGGAAACGACGAAAGATGTCGTGACGCATGACTACTTGCTGGCCGATGTGGCGATCGTCGACCCGCAGCTTACGGTTTCCGTCCCGCCGCGGGTGACGGCGGCGACTGGGATCGATGCGCTCACCCATGCGGTCGAGGCGTACGTGTCGGTCAACGCGAGCCTGACGTCGGACGGCTTGGCGCTTCAGGCGATGCGTCTCATTTCCCGCTCATTGCGCAAGGCGGTGGAACATGGAGCGGACAAACAGGCGCGCATCGATATGGCGAACGGCAGCTACCTGGCTGGCTTGGCGTTTTTCAACGCCGGGGTGGCGGGCGTGCATGCGCTCGCGTATCCGCTTGGCGGGCAGTTTCATATCGCCCATGGCGAATCGAACGCCGTGCTCTTGCCGTATGTGATGGGCTACATCCGCCAAAGCTGCACGAAACGAATGGCGGACATGTTAAACGCCCTTGGCGGCAACTCAAGCTTTTTATCAGAGGAGGAGGCGTCGCGCCGCTGCGTCGAGGAGCTCGAGCGCCTCGTCGCCGATGTCGGCATTCCGAAGACGCTCGGCGGTTTTGGCATTCCGGAAAGCGCATTAGAAAGTCTGACGAAGGACGCCGTCCAGCAAAAACGGCTGCTCGCCCGCAGTCCGATGCCGCTTTTGGAAGCCGACATCCGCGCGATTTACCAAGCGGCGTTTGCCGGGGCGATCGTGGAACCGAACAACCAGTGAGAACACAAAAACAGGGGCTGCTTCAGGCTCCTGTTTTTTCTTTGGCTGTTGGAAATAGGGTCTCGCTCCTCAGGTTGGATCCCCTTCCGCTCAAGGGGTGACGTTTTTCACGTTTTCTTGATGGTGAAGCAGGAATTTCCACATCGTGGAGCGAACTCATATACATAAGTCCCCTAAATTCGACAAAAGACGATTCCAGTTCTTGTGAAGGGAGAGCGTTTATGTTTACGACTGTCATTACGCCGCGTGTGTCGGAGACGGACGGCGTCGGCCATATTAACAATACGACCGTGCCCGTTTGGTTTGAAGCGGGGCGGCATGAAATTTTCAAGCTGTTTACGCCTGATTTGTCATTCAAACGTTGGCGGATGGTGATCATCCGTATGGAAGTCGATTATGTCAACCAAATGTATTATGGGCAAGATGTGACCGTGTATACCGGCATTGAACGCATCGGCAACACAAGCCTCACGATTTATGAAGAAATCCACCAAAACGGGGTGGTGTGCGCCAAAGGGCGGGCGGTGTATGTCAATTTCAATTTTGACACCCGGCGGCCCGAGCCGATTCCGGATGACATTCGGGCGAAATTGCGCGAACATGTATGGCAGCCAGGCGAGTAGACGAAAGGGGGTGAGTGCGTGAAGGAGCATCATCTTTGGGAGCAAGTGAAAACGAAGCTTGCGCAAAAGCTGCCCGGCCCGTCGTTTGACACGTGGTTTGCCTCGACGTCGGCGACGGTGGATGACGATTGGCTCATCATCGAATGCCTCAACGACATTCAATGTGAATGGCTGCAAACAAGATACGGCGAACTCATCAGTGAAACCGTCCGCGAAGTGTTCGGCCGCGAGATGCGCATCTTCGTTTCTGTCCACGGCGAGCGGCAGAAAATCGAAGAACGGCTCGAACAGCGATACGGCGCTCCGATGACCTTCCGTCAATACATCACCCGCCTTGAGCGGCAGATGGAGGAGCTGGAGCGGCGCATTGACCACTACGCGCGCATCATCGATGAACTGTTGGAATCCCGTCCGATTCACTGATCATCCCCCTAATGAAGCACCCTCCAAACAAGAAGCGGCCTCCGCTCCATCAGGCGGAAGGCCGCTTTTTTATGTCGTAAAAAGTTACATAAATCCAACAAATACGTATATTACTCTGATTTTTCATGCGATTATTCATGTTTTTTGTTAAAATCGCGTTATATAATCTCACATAAAAAATGCATGCTTCATGTTTGACGTGATATGATGGGCACAGCCAAGGCAAAGGGGAAATTGTGAGGGTGATGCGAACAAGAACGGTCGGATTATGGGAGCTGTTGGTGATGACGATTTGGCTTTGGCTGCATCGATGACGATAAACAAGGTAACGAAGATGGAGGGATGGCGACGTGAGACGAAAACTCGTGTTAATCGGCAACGGCATGGCAGGGGTTCGCTGCATCGAGGAGATTTTAAAACTTGACCGCGAGGCGTTTGAGATCACGATTTTTGGCAGCGAACCGCATCCGAATTATAACCGCATTTTGTTGTCGAAGGTGCTGCAAGGAGATACGCGCCTTGATGACATTACGTTGAACAGTTGGGAATGGTACGAACGAAACGGCATTCGGCTGTTTGCCGGCGAAACGGTGACGGAAGTCGACATCAAGCGGCGGCTTGTCCGGACCGACCGTGGGCGGGTAGTCGAATACGATGAATTGATTTTCGCGACAGGGTCGAATCCGTTTATCTTGCCGGTGCCGGGGGCGGATTTGCCCGGGGTGACGGCGTTTCGCGATATCCAAGATTGCGAGCGGATGATCGAATATGCGAAGACGTACAAAAAAGCGGCGGTCATTGGCGGCGGCTTGCTTGGCTTGGAGGCGGCGCGCGGCCTGCTTCACTTAGGAATGGATGTCGATGTCATCCATATTTTCGACTATTTGATGGAACGCCAGCTTGATCCGACCGCTTCCAAGCTGCTGCAGCGGGAGCTGGAGAAACAAGGGATGAACGTTTTGCTTCGCAAGGAGACGGCCGAATTGTTCGGTAACGGCCGTGTGGAGGGAGTGCGGTTTAAGGACGGTACGTCCATTGCCGCCGACTTGGTGGTGATGGCGGTCGGCATTCGTCCGAATGTTGATTTAGCGCGGAGAAGCGGCATTGAAGTGAATCGAGGAATCGTTGTCAATGACTACTTGGAAACGAGCGTGCCGCACATTTACGCGGTCGGTGAATGCGCGGAACATCGCGGTGTTGTGTATGGGCTCGTCGCTCCGCTTTATGAGCAGGGGAAAGTGCTGGCAGAGGCGATTTGCGGCCGAAAAGGAAAGCCGTATGAAGGATCGGTCGTTGCGACTCAGCTGAAAGTGTCCGGTGTCGACGTGTTCTCGGCTGGTGAATTTATGGATGGCGAAGGGACGGAGTCGATCAAACTGTATGACGAAGCACGCTCGGTGTACAAGAAAGTCGTCGTTCGCCAAGGGAAAATCGTTGGGGCGGTGCTGTTTGGCGATACGAGCGAAGGTCGAAAGCTGTTCGATATGATCCAGCGCGGCGATTCGGTTGAGGCGCTCTCGCTGTCGCTGTTTGCCCAAGCCGCTTTAGGCGGGAAGGGAAGCCTTGCGGCGGCGATGGCCGACACCGATGTGGTTTGCGGCTGCAACGGGGTGACAAAAGGCGCGATTTGTCAGGCGATTGCCGAACACGGGCTTAAGACGGTCGCCGAGGTGCGCGACTATACGAACGCGTCTCGCTCGTGCGGCGGATGCAAAGGGCTTGTCGCCGAGCTGCTTGAGCATATGCTTGGTGAAGAAGCGAACCGGTATGCGGTGAAAGAAACGATCTGCGGCTGCACGGACCTAAGCCGTGAGGAAGTGATTGCATCGATCAAAGAAAAACGGCTGATGACGGTCAAAGAAGTGATGAGTGTATTGGGATGGAAAAACGAGGAAGGCTGTTCCAAATGCCGTCCGGCGCTCAATTATTACCTGGGCATGTTGTATCCGGGCGAGTACGATGAAGAAGCGGAATCCTTGTTTGTCAATGAGCGGCTGCACGCCAACATCCAGGCCGACGGCACGTACTCCGTTGTGCCGCGCATATATGGCGGGGTGACGACAGCCGAACAGCTGCGGAACATCGCTGATGTCGCGGAAAAATACAACGTGCCGATGATTAAGATCACCGGCGGGCAGCGCATTGACTTGCTTGGGGTGAAAAAAGAAGATTTGCCGCGCATTTGGGCCGATCTCGGCATGCCGTCAGGCTACGCCTACGCCAAGGCGCTTCGGACGGTGAAAACGTGCGTCGGCAAGCAGTTTTGCCGCTTTGGCACGCAAGATTCGACCGGGCTTGGCATTCGGATGGAACAAACATTTGAGCGGCTGAAAACGCCGCATAAAGTGAAAATGGCCGTCTCCGCCTGCCCGCGCAACTGTGCGGAATCGGGCATTAAAGATGTCGGCGTCGTCGGCGTCGAGGGCGGATGGGAGATTTATGTCGGCGGCAACGGCGGCACCCATTTGCGTGCAGCTGACTTGCTTTGCACGGTCAAGACGGAAGACGAGGTGATCGAGATGACCGGTGCTTTTTTGCAATATTACCGCGAGTCCGCGCATTATTTGGAACGGACGTCCAAATGGGTGGAGCGCGTCGGGCTCGAGCATATCCGCGAAGTGTTGTTCGATGTGGAAACGCGCCGCGCGCTGCTTGAGCGGCTTCACAAAGCTCTTTCCGCGACAACAGATCCGTGGCGGGACATCGTCGAAAACGAGAGACTGCAGCAACTGTTGTTCCGCGATATCGGCGACAAAGAGCCGGTGCCGGTGGAATGAAGGGGGATGACGGCGGGCGGAAAAAGTTGATGTTCCGCCGCCTGGATTGATCATGGGTTAGGATCAATGCTGGAACGAAGAGAGGGAAATGATGGCCATCGTCCAGCCGGAAACGAGGTTTTCGTTTGCGAAACGACGATTTTACGTTGTTGTTCATGAAAGTTTGTAAAGGAATGGCCAAACAGGATCAGACATCGATGCAGGGGGAGGACGAAGAGAGGATGAAGGTGGAAGTGGGAACATTGGAACAGCTGCCGAAGCGGCTCGGAAAATGCGTGCGGGTCGGGAATCGTGAGCTGGCGTTGTTCCGGACGGGTGACGATCAAGTATTTGCCGTTGAAAACCGCTGTCCGCATAGAGGAGGTGATCTGTCGCAAGGCATTGTCAGCGGCGAGTATGTGTTTTGTCCGCTTCATGATTGGAAAATTTGCTTAAGAGACGGTCAGGCACAGGCGCCGGATGAAGGGTGTGTCAAAACGTACCGCGCGGCGGTGAAAGACGGCTTGGTATATGTCGAGCTGTAGGAAGCGGGGGAATGGCGATGACGAACGAATTGCTGCGCTACTTTCGCGCCAAGGAAAAAGAACGGGCGTCAGAAACGGCTGCCGCGACGCAATGTCCGTTTTGCAGCGTCCAGTGCACGCTTCAGCTGGTGGAGGAGCGGATTGTAGAGCGGCGCCGCTACAAGGCGGTCCCGACCGACAACCCGACGTCCAACGGCCGCCTTTGTTTAAAGGGGATGAACGCCCACCAGCACGCTTTGCATCCCGAGCGGCTGTTGGTTCCGCTTGCGAAAGTGGACGGCCGGTTTGTGCGGGTCCGTTGGGAGGAGGCGCTTTCGCTGATCGCGGAACGAATCATCTCCATTCAGAAGGAAGATGGAGTCGATGCGTTTGCTGTTTACGGCGGCGGATCCTTGACGAACGAGGAGGCGTATTTGCTCGGGAAATTTGCCCGCGTGGCGCTCAAGACGCGGCACATCGACTACAACGGCCGTTTTTGCATGTCGGCGGCCGCGGCCGCGATGAACGACGCGTTTGGTCTTGACCGCGGGTTGACGAATCCGCTCTCCGACATTCCACTCGCCCAGACGATCATTTTGGCTGGGACCAATGTCGCCGAATGCCAGCCGACGTTGATGCCGTATGTTTACGAAGCGAAGAAGAACGGCGCTTTTATCATCGTGGTGGATCCGCGGGAAACGAAAACGGCGGCGTTGGCGGATCTGCACCTGCCGCTCAAGCCCGGAACGGATGCGGCGCTGGCCGTCGGCATCGGGAAAGTGCTGCTTGACGAAGGATATATCGATGAAGCGTTTGTGCGCGAGCGGACGGTTGGGTTTGCCGAATGGAAACAGCACATAGAAGCAGTGGAGATGGATGAGATCGTCCGGCTGACTGACGTGCCGGAAGAGAAGATTCGCTTGGCGGCGCGAAAGTACGGGGAGGCGGCCGATGCGATCGTGCTCACGGCGCGCGGCTTGGAGCAGCAGACGGACGGCTATGCGGCGGTCAGACAGTGGATCAACGTCGTGCTGGCAACCGGAAACATCGGCCGTCCTGGCTCTGGGTTTGGCTCGATCACCGGACAAGGGAACGGGCAGGGCGGGCGCGAGCATGGACAAAAAGCCGATCAGCTGCCGGGCTACCGAAGCATTGAGCATCCGCAACACCGGCGGTATATCGCAAGCGTATGGGGCGTTGCGCCGGATGAGCTGCCGCGAAAGGGGGTGTCAGCGTATGAAATGATGCAAAAGATCGATGCGGGCGAGATCACCGGGCTGTTGGTCATGGGGTCGAACCCCGTCGTCTCGAGCCCGAATGCGGCGTTTGTGGCCAAAGCGATGCAAAAACTGAAGTTTCTTGTCGTTGCGGATATGTTTTTGTCCGAAACAGCCGAGCTGGCCGATCTCGTGCTGCCTGTTTCGTCGTATTTGGAAGACGAAGGCACGGTGACGAACGTCGAAGGGCGGGTGTGCTTTCGGCCGGCGGCGCGAAAACGGCTGGGAGAGGTGAAGCACGATTGGGAAATTTTGTGTGATATCGCTTGCAAGCTTGGCAAAGGCCGCTTCTTTCCTTTCACGTCAGCCGAAGAGATTTTCAATGAACTGCGGTTGGCGAGCCGCGGCGGCAAAGCAGATTATTACGGTGTGACGTATGAGCGGCTTCGGCGCGAACGTGTCTACTGGCCTTGCCCCGATGCGCATCATCCTGGGACTCCTCGGTTGTTTACGGAACGGTTTGCTCATCCGGACGGCAAGGCTCGGTTTGCGGTTTTGCCGTTTCGGCCGGAGAAAGAGGAGACGGATGAATGGTATCCGCTTTATTTAACGACCGGACGGGTGCTTGCTCATTATTTGAGCGGAACGCAAACGCGGCGGAGCCCGGCGCTTTCGGCGCGGCAGCCGGAGGCGGTCGTGGAAATCCACCCGAGGACGGCCAAACGATACGGGATCGGCCCAGGGATGCTTGTGCGCATTGAAACGCGCCGCGGTGCGGCGGTCGTCCGCAGCCGATACAATGACCAAATTCGCGAGGATACGATTTTTGTCCCGTTCACTGGAGCGGCCTTGGGCAAATCAACAACGTCACATCCGATGAGCTCGATCCGCATTGCCGCATGCCGGCGTTTAAGCGGTGCGCAGCTCGGGTGCGGCCAGTGGTCGATTTAGGGAGAAATTGACTTGTGTGGTTCATTTCGCCGGAAAAAGCGCTCTCTTTTCCGTCCGCGGCGGGGAATCATCCCCAGCGGGGCGCGCGGACCGAGACGCGCCATAAGAAAAAAAACTTCCCGGCAATACGGCGGGAAGTAGGTGGAGAAATCGCTTTCATTTCCATTTTAGCATAACGAACATTCTGTGCCAAGGGGGAGTTGGGGGAAGATGGCGAGAAAATCGTTTTGGCGCGTCGGGCATGCGCCGACGCTATTGTCGTCGTTTCTCTATTTTGATATTAGTTTCATGATTTGGAACTTGCTTGGTGCGCTCGGGGTGTTTGTCGCTGAACAGTTTGCGCTCACACCGGCGGAAAAAGGGCTGATGGTCGCCATTCCGGTGTTGGGCGGGGCGCTGCTTCGCATTCCGATGGGGCTTTTGGCAGACCGCTGGGGCGGGAAGCGGGCCGGTCTGCTTGGCATGGCGGTGACGGCTATGCCGCTTGTGTGGGGCTGGCGGTTTGCAGATCAGATGACGGATGTGTATGCGCTCGGATTTTTATTAGGGGTGGGCGGAGCCAGCTTCGCTGTTGCCTTGCCGCTCGCGAGCCGCTGGTATCCGAAAGAGTATCAAGGGCTGGCCATGGGGATCGCCGGGGCCGGCAACAGCGGGACGGTGCTGGCGACGCTGTTTGGTCCGCGCCTGGCGGAGATGTATGGTTGGAACGCGGTGTTCGGGTTGGCGCTCGTACCGCTTGTTGTCGTCTTCCTTTTGTTCGCTTGGCTGGCGCGTGAATGTCCAACAGCGGTGAAGCCCATTTCCTTGCGTGAATACCGAGCAGTCCTCCAGCGAAAAGAAGCATGGCTGTTTTGTTTCTTCTACAGCTTGTCATTCGGCGGATTTGTCGGGCTGACGGGTTACTTGGGCATTTTCTTCTTTGATGAATACGGCGTCAGCAAAGTCACGGCCGGCGATTTCGTCACCGCCGTCGTGTTTGCGGGCAGTTTCATCCGGCCGATTGGCGGCTATATCGCCGACCGGATCGGGGGAATGCGGCTTCTTTCCTTGTTGTTTGCCGCTGGGACTTTGTTGCTGGCTTGCATCGGTACATTGCCGTCTCTTTTCGTCCTGTTCGGATTGATGGTTGCTCTTTTCCTTTGTTTTGGCGCGGCGAACGGTGCGTTGTTCCAAGTTGTTCCGACGTGGTTTCCGAAAGAGGTTGGCTTGTTGACGGGCATCATTGGCGCCGCTGGCGGACTGGGAGGGTTTTTGCTGCCGAACGTGCTCGGGGTGATGAAGCAGTGGACCGGTTCTTCGGCGTATGGGTTTTGGATGCTGGTCTTCGTTTTCATGGCCGCGGTAATGGCTGCTCGCCGCCTTCAAGGAACTACGGTTGCGGTCGAATCGTTCTCTCAAAAAGCAGCAGAATGAATAGGGTAACCCAAAGAGACGCTGCAAACTTTCAAAGGAAATCGTTTGATTGAACGAAAAAACTGGTGGAACACAGTCCTTTCTTTAGGTTGACAAAGAGGGGGGTTCGCGGCGTTTCTTAAGTTTTTCCAGCCTTGGCGCTGATTTCGGAAGGATTTCTGTTGAAGAATGAGGGTGAAAAAAGGTGCCCGTGAAGAAATTCAGGGCACTTTCGCATGATCGTTTTATAATCGATTTTGCAAAAATCGAAGCAGCTCATCCGCTTGATTGCCGATGAGGGCGATCAGCTGTTCAAACATCGCATCGCGCTCGAGGTCAAGTTCAATGATGCGCTTGGCCAGTTCGAGGGCTTGTTTGTCCATGGCGGCGTCCTCCTTCGATCGTCTGGGCGGGGTGGAATCGTTCATATTCGCGGCGCAGTTCGGCCATTGTCCACTCTTCGAGACGCTCGCGGTCGGCGGCTAAGCCGAACTGCATCAGTCGTTCGATGTAAAACTGCTTTTTCTTCCGCACGGCGCTTCTCATCCATGTCCCCATTCGATTCCCTCCCTGTTTTTACCTTTACCATATCATCTTTTTCTTCAGCATACAGCAAATGTGTTAAGCTCATTTACAGGAAATTTAAAAAATATGTTAATTTTATTTACAAAAGTTAGCGGGCTAACATCATTTTTTGTATAATTACGTTAGAAAATATAACGAATTGAGGTGAGGAGTATGACAGCTCATCCGCAAGAAGATCACTACAAATACAAAAAAGTCATTTCGATCGGTGTCGTCAGCGAACTGACCGGGCTGTCGCAGCGGCAAATTCGTTATTACGAGGAACGGAAGCTGGTGTTCCCTGACCGTTCCAAAGGAATTCGCAAATATTCGTTCGCCGATGTGGAGCAGTTGATGAAAATCGCCAATCAGCGCGAGGAAGGGGTATCGACGTGGGAAATCCGTCAGGAAATGACGAAAGAGCTGCGCGAGCGGATGTTGAAAGGGCAAATGAATGCGCATTTTCGGATGCGTTCCTAGAAGGCAGGTGAAAAATGGCTGTCACGCGCAAATCAGCGGCATTTCGCCAAAAAAGAAAGATGGCCTCGCAAGGTTTCTCTAATTGAAAAACGTCTGGGATCAGCAACTTTTTGTACTAAATCACCAGCCTCTAGGGGTTCGGACAGATTCGAATTTTGGATGCATCCCTGCTTGGAAGCAGAGCATGCGGAAAACCGCCTGGCCGTGTGCCAACAGGATGTAAACACAGCGGCGTTTGTCCAATAATAAGAGCATAGTTGCTTGGCGCGCACAGAGATTCGTGCGCGCTTTTTTTGTTGCAGGATCAAAAGGTTGGTTTAAAAATATTAATCTTTTTTATTAAATGACTAGACAAATAAATATAAATGTATATAATTTAAATTGAAAACGATATCATTTGTTTTACTCAATGCAAAGAGGAGGAATGAACCATGAAACGGATTTTATTGGCGTGCAGTTCTGGAATGTCGACAAGCTTGCTAGTGACGAAAATGCAGGAGTATGCCAAATCCGTCGGTGAGGAGGCAGAGATTTGGGCGGTCGGCCAAGATCAGGCGAAAAAAGAGATGGCCAAAGCTGATGTCGTCCTTATTGGTCCACAAATGAGCTTTTTGAAAGGGGAATTGCAAAAAGAAGCGCAAAAATATGGCATTCCAGTCGATGTCATTGACATGGTGGCTTATGGGATGGCGGATGGCAAAAAAGTGTATGAGCAGGCATTAAAATTGATGGGGGACAAGTAAGATGGAAAAAATCGATGTCAATCAACTCACCAATGAACAAGTCGCTTTCCAGCTGATTTTGCATAGCGGTAATGCCCGCAGCAAAATCGTCCAAGCCATCCGTGAATACCGGACAGGACGAGTCGGAGATGCGGAACGGCTGATCCAAGAAGCAGAGCAAGACTTAAGCATAGCTCATGATGTTCATTTTCAACTTATTCAAAAAGAAGCTGGCGGCGAGCAACCCAATATTACATTGCTTCTCATGCATGCGGAAGACCATGTCATGTCAACGCTGGCGATGAAAGAGATTGTAAAAGAAATGCTCGCACTGTTGAAGGAACGAAACGTGTGAAGGGAGGATGGCGGCATGAACCAAGCATTATTCGAAAAACTAAGCAAAATTCTCGTTCCGATCGCGGGAAAGTTGAACAATAGCCGTTATTTACAAGTGTTGCGCGATGCATTTATGTTGGCGTTTCCGTTGACGATTTTCGGTTCAATCGCGGTCGTCATCGCTAACTTGCCGTTTTTGGACAAGGTGATGAGTGAAAACAGCCTCAATACACTCAAGGAGATGCTCGGCGTTGCTCCAAATGCAACGATGGGCGTGATGACGATTTTCGTTGTATTCGGCATCGGCTACTATTTATCGAAAAGTTATGAAGTCGAAGGGGTTTTTGGCGGTGCGATCGCGTTAGCTTCTTTTCTCTTGTTGACGCCATTCGTTTTGCAGGTTGAGGGGAAAGAGGCTGTGCAAGGAGTCATCCCGCTCGACCGCCTAGGAGCGAAAGGGATGTTTCTTGGCATGATTACCGCATTTACTGCTGGTGAAATTTACCGGAAGGTTGTACAAAAAAATATTACAATCAAAATGCCGGCCGGGGTGCCGCCGGCGGTTGCGAAGTCGTTTGCGGCGTTGATTCCGGCGGTGGTCACCCTGACCTTCTTCCTCGTTGTCAATATCATTGTAACACAAATTTTTAAGACAAACATGCATGATGTCATTTACAATGCAGTGCAAGCACCGCTTGTCGGGCTGGGAAGCGGCATTATTGCAACGATGATCGCGATTTTTGTCACGCAAATTTTGTGGTTTTTCGGGCTGCACGGGCAAATCATCATTAACTCGGTGATGGATCCGATTTGGAACACACTGTCGCTCGAAAACTTAAATGCGTATACAAAAACGGGGGAAGTTCCGCATGTCGTCAGCAAACAGTTTATTGAAATTTACACGGTCGGCATGGGCGGAACGGGAATGACGCTCGCTGTCATTTTCGCCATCTTGCTCTTTATGAAGAGCAAGCAAATGAAGCAGGTGGCGAAGCTCGGGCTCGGACCCGGAATCTTTAACGTCAATGAACCGATTATTTTCGGTTTGCCGGTCGTGATGAATCCGCTCGTCATCGTCCCGTGGATTTTGGCGCCGATGGTCGTCACGTTGGTGACCTATTTGGCGATGTCCTCAGGCCTTGTACCCCCGCCTAACGGCGTAGCGGTGCCATGGACGGTGCCGATTTTCATCAACGGCATTATGGCGACGAACTCGCTGGCCGGCGGATTGCTGCAAGTGGTCAATTTCCTGATTGTGCTTGTCATTTGGTTTCCATTCTTAAAGTTCATTGACCGGATGAACTTGCAAAAAGAGCGGGAAGAGGGGCAAGACGCTGCGAAAAGTGCATCATAACGATACAGCAAATGAGGTGAATCGCGATGGAACAACAATCGAAGCAACCAATCACATATCGTTTCCCTGCCGGATTTTGGTGGGGGAGTGCGACATCCGCGACGCAAATCGAAGGAGCGGCAAACGAAGGCGGAAAAGGAAAGAACATTTGGGATCATTGGTATGAGCAAGAGCCTCATCGCTTTTTTCAAGGCGTCGGCCCAGAAGTGACATCCGATTTTTATCATCGTTACAAAGAAGATATTGCGTTAATGAAGGAGATCGGCCATAATTCATTCCGGTTTTCCATTTCATGGTCGCGCTTGATTCCGGATGGGGTTGGTGAGGTCAACTCGGAGGCGGTGCGGTTTTACAATGCGGTCATCGATGAATTGCTGGCGAATGGGATTGAACCGTTTGTGAATTTGTACCATTTTGATATGCCGCTGGTGATGCAAAACATTGGCGGATGGGAAAATCGCGAGGTTATCGATGCTTATGCCCGCTATGCCAGCCTTTGCTTTCAACTGTTTGGCGATCGGGTGAAAACATGGTTTACGCACAATGAACCCATTGTCCCTGTAGAAGGCGGGTATTTGTACGATTTCCACTATCCGAATGTAGTTGACTTCCGCCGCGCCGTGCAGGTGGCTTACCATACGATGATCGCCCATGCCAAAGCGGTTGCCGCCTTCCGCAGGGCGGCGATACAGGGTGGAAAGATCGGCATTATTTTGAATTTAACGCCGTCTTATCCGCGCAGCCAACATCCGGCTGATGTGAAAGCAGCGCATATCGCTGATTTGTTGTTTAACCGCAGTTTTTTAGATCCTGCGGTAAAAGGAGAATACCCGCAAGATTTAATCGAGCTGTTGGCTGAACACCGTTTTTTGCCGGTGACGGAAGTCGGTGACCGCGAACTCATCAAAGAAAATACGATCGATTTGCTTGGGATCAACTACTATCAACCGCGACGTGTGAAGGCGAAAGAACATCTGCCCAACCCGGACGCTCCGTTTTTGCCTGAACGGTTTTTCGATTATTATGCCATGCCTGGGCGGAAGATGAATCCGTATCGCGGGTGGGAAATTTATGAAAAAGGCATTTATGATATTTTAATCAATATTAAGGAAAACTATGGAAACATTGAGTGCTTTATTTCCGAAAATGGCATGGGCGTTGAAGGAGAAGAACGGTTCCGTGATGAAAGCGGCATGATTCATGACGACTACCGGATTGAATTCATCCGCGGGCATTTAAAATGGGTGCATCGCGCGATTGAAGAAGGGGTCAATGTGAAAGGATACCACCTTTGGACATTTATGGACAACTGGTCGTGGACGAATGCCTACAAAAATCGGTACGGATTGGTCGCTGTTGACCTGGACAATCATTTGAAACGGACGATTAAAAAGAGCGGCTACTGGTTGAAAACAGTGGCGGAAAACAATGGGTTTTAAGTGAAAGAAAAGGCGTCCCGGACAGCGGGGCGCTTTTTGTCGGTCGGGAAACCAGGACGGCGAAATCGGTGAAGGAGAAAGCCGCATTGAGTATTGTGCAAACAGATGATTGTTCGTACAATGAAAATAGGATAATGACAAGGGATGAAAACGATGCCGAAATATGAGCAAATTTCGAATGAGATCCGCAGACGAATTAAAGAGGGAGTGTATTCCCTAGACGCGCCGATTCCAGACGAAATCTCGCTCGCCGAGGAGTTTGGCTGCAGCCGGATGACGGTAAAGCGGGCGCTTGATGTGCTCGTATCCGAAGGGCTGTTGTATCGAAAGCGCGGTCATGGCACGTTTATTGTAAAATCCGCCATGCTTGACGGATTGGTGAATGTCGTCAGCAACGAAACACTTGGCTTGACGAGTTTATTGAAAGGGCGAAAGGTGACAAGCCAAATCATTACGTTCGAAGTATTGTTTCCATCCGATGAAGTAGCCGCCCATTTGTGCATTGACACGAACACACCGGTGTACCACTTGATTCGGCTGCGCAATGTTGATGGGGAGCCGTACGTCATTGAACGGACGTATATGCCCGTCCATTTGATCCCGGGGCTCAATGAAACGGTGCTTCATGGCTCGATTTATCGTTACATCACTCACGAGCTCGGCTTAACGATTGCAGGGTCGCACCGGAAAATCCGCGCAGATAAACCGAATGAGCTTGATCGCCAGTACTTGCAGTGCGCGCCCGACGATCCAGTGCTGGAATTGGAGCAGGTTGGTTTTTTGAACAACGGGGAGCCGTTTGAATACTCGTTTTCCCGCCATCGGTATGACAAATTCGTATTCGTCACGGTAAGCACCCGCCGCTAAATGACGCCTGCTTTCGCGATCCGGGGAAGGCAGGCGCATTTTGGTGCCGTTCAGGGGGGGCTCTTTCTGTCTTTCTTCATAAAAGGTTGGTGACAACCAATCTTTTTATTTAATTCGGGTGGTAGTTGATCAGAAAGAAGAGCAGATCTGACAATGTTTCTCCAATTGAAATAGGGTTGGAATGATCCGCCTTTTGCATGAAATCACCACCCTTCTAGAAAGCTGGTGATTTAGTGAAAAGTCGCAGAAAACGGAATCTCTTCTCAAATGGAGAAGTCCTGTAACATCAACGCTTCTCTTTCAGCCGAAAGCAACGGGTTCGGCGAAATCGGTCGTTTTTCACCAGTCCTCTAGAGGGCCGGTGATTTAGTACAAAATGCCGCTATTCCATCTTTTTCTCAATTAGAGAAGCCTTGCGAAATCAGCCTTCTTTTTTTGGTGAAATGCCGCTGATTTGCTCGTGGCAGCCGTTTTTCACCGGCCTTCTAGGGCACAAGGCGCTTTCTGACACATCTTTTGTTTGATCGAAACAGCTGTGGTGCTTGATTCATTCGGAACGGCGGCTAAAAACTGCTTGTACAGGGGAAGTGTTCGATTAGGGCGAGGAAACAGAGATGTGACTTCAGTACGCGCGTCTCCCGACTGGTCATGCAGCGATCTTTTCTCCTTTTTTCTCCATTTATAATGCCGCTCGATCGATTCCATAATGTAAATGGATAGAACGAGCAGGGGAAGGATGCCGCCAATGAGAAGCAAAGCGACGCAGTGGCTGTTGTCTGTATGGGGACTGATGGATCCACTCTATTATGCATGTTCCCGCCTTGAATATGCTGGTGGGAAAGAGAACGGCTGTCGTTCCATTTTTCGCGTCCGTTTGCTTCGATACAAGGGTGAAACCATTCACCTTTCGGACGGAACGACGATTGCGGCCAATGACTGGCTGTTGAAAATTCACCTTCATAATGTTCGTCTGCTTCGCGAACTGATGCAGTATCGAAGCGATATTCAAAAAGGACGTTATATTTTCGAACAAGTGAAGGCCAGTTTGCCGTATGTTGCCCATTATCTTTACCATCACGAACAGTCCGCCAGCATAAAAGGGATTATCGGCGTGACGATGTTAAACAAAGGTTGTGAGAGACTCGGATTTGATGTCATTAACATTGGCAATTCATTTTACCGTTGGTTTAAAATGGCATCCCATTGGCCGATGATGACAGTGGCCCAACACCGTCTCATGCCGCTTGTCCGTCCGCCGAAATATTTGGTGATGTCAAAGGGAAAATTGTTTTCGTTGTACGGCTGCCATCTCATCCACTAACTCCCTCTTTCTTCTCTCCTCCATTTCACTATAATGGGTATCGAGGGAGGAGAGAAGACGATGACATTCTTTTTTGTTTTTCTTGCAATCTTGTCATTGCTTGCTTTTGTCATTCGCAAAGCCCACCGCAATACGTATGAAGCGGTTTTGCATAAAGTCCAAGTCGGTCGTTCAGAGGATGGAGATGGAGCCCTTCGGATTTTGCAGCTATCGGATTTGCATCTTGAAAAACTGTCGATCACCCCGGACGATTTATACGAAAAGCTGAAAGAGGAAGCGATCGATTTGATCGCGTTGACGGGCGACTTTTTGGACCGTGAGGAAAGCATCGCCAAGCTCGGTCCGTATTTGGCCGCGCTGAATGCATTGAAACCGACGTACGGCATGTATGCGGTGTTTGGCAACCACGATTACGTGCTGCAAGGCGAACCGTTTGCGCGCTTGAAAGCGACGCTTGAGGCGCACGGCTGCGTCGTCTTGCAAAACGAGACGAAAACGATCACCGTCAACGGTCAAACCGTCAATATCATCGGCATCGATGACTTTTACACGGGGCGCAGCGACATCGAAAAGGCGTATGCGGGCGTGAAAGACGGCATCAACCTTGTGTTGACGCACGATCCGGACATCGTGCCGCATATGAAAGACTATCATTTTGACTACTTGTTGTCCGGCCATTTCCACGGCGGACAAATTCATTGGCCAAAGCCGTACCATTTGGCGAAAATGAGCAAAACGCTCACCGAGCGGAACATGATCAAAGGTTATCATGAATGGGAGGGAAAACCGTTTTATATCAACGAAGGGCTTGGGCAAACCGGGGTGAACATCCGGATCGGCTCGAAGCCGGAAGTGACGCTCCACTTGTTGGCGCTGCCGTCCCGAAGAGAAGCGGTGAAAGCTGTCTAATTGGCAGCTTTTTATTTTTTTAGGTAGGAAAGCGGTTTCGCTTGCGCGTGCCACCATGCGGCGCGCTTTTTGTGTAGACTCGTCTCCCCGTTGTTGGGGGAAAATCAATGACAGTTTGCATAGACAAGGGAAACCATCGCCATACTTTTTAAAGAAAGGAGTGAATGGCCAATGGAACCGTCGTGGAAAGCTCTCTTGCCATTTTTAGTTGTCATCCCGATTTCGATTTGGACGAAGCAAGTCATCCCCGGGCTGTTTGTCGGGCTGTTGGTTGGCAGTTATTTGATGACCCCGTCCTTGCTTGGCGGGTTGCGGACGATGCTTCATTACGTTGTTGACAACTTAATGCAGACGAACAACATTCGCATCATCATTTTCTTGTATGTGTTCGCCGGTCTTGTGAGCATGATCAAATACACCGGCGGAATCAAAGGATTTGTCCATCTCGTCAGCCAAAAAGTGAAATCGGCCAAAACCGCTATGCTGCTGACGTGGATTTCGACGATGGTGACGTTTAGCGACCCCGATTTTCGCATCGTCACCGTCGCGCCGATCATGAAGGCGCTGCGCAAACGGCTCGGGCTGTCGTCCCAGCAAATCGGCTTTGCCATTGAGGTGACATCCAACCCGGTTGTCGCGCTCATCCCAATTGCCACCGCGTTTGTCGGCTATATGGTGTCGGTCATCGATAAGGCGCTTGATACGGCCGGCATCGGCGCGGAGCCGTACATCGTGTACGTCCGAAGCATTCCGTTTAACTTTTTCTCGTATGCCATTATTGCCGTCGGGCTCTACTACAGTTTTTTTTGTCTATTCGCGCCAAAAACAAGCAGCAGTAAGCGAAAAGCGGAAAGAGGCGCCGATTCGGAGCTGGAACGAGCGGTTGGCGCTCGAAATGGCGGAAGAACAGCGGCCGGCTGACCATGAACCCAATGAAGCGCAAGGGGAAGAAGGGGACGCGATGCAGACATGCCCGCGCGCCTACCAAAAAGAAACGCCGGTCAAGCCGTGGAATTTGATCGTTCCGCTTTCGATCGTGCTTGTCTTGACGTTGTTTTTAAGCTGGTGGGACGGCCGCCGGGGGGCAAGAACGTTTTGGCAGGCGTTTTTGCAAAGCGATGCGCTCGGCGCGATGTTGGAGGCGCTGTTGTTTACCGTCATCATTACAGTTGCTTTCTTCCTTTGGCAGCGATTTAAATTGAACGATTTGTTGACGCATTTTGTCAAAGGCGGCAATGAGCTGATTTCCGTCATTTTAATGCTGGCGCTCATTTGGGCGCTGTCGGCTGTGGCGGAGGATTTAGGGTTTTCGCAATACATTACGGGCCATGTCAAAGAATGGATTCCGCCGTTTTTCGTCGCCCCGATTTTGTTTTTGCTTGGCGCTGTCATTTCCTATTTCATCGGCTCGTCGTGGGGGACGTGGGGGATGTTGATGCCGCTTGGCGTAACGCTAGCGAGCCAGTCGGGAACGAACATTTTGCCGGTCATCGGCGCGGTGTTTGCGAGCGGGACGTTCGGGGCGTTTGCGTCGCCGCTTAGCGACAATACGGTGACGCTTTGCACCATTTTGGATTTGCCGGTGATGGAATACGCGCGAACGAAGCTGATTCCGTCGTTGATCGCCGCCGGCATCGCCGCCGTTTTGTTCGGCGCGACATCGTTTCTTTTGCATTAACGCCGTTATCGCCCTCTTTCGCCTTCCGTGATACACTAAAAGAAAAAAGAAAGGGGAACGCTGATGGGAGAGGCGGAACGGCGGCTTGAGGAGCTCGGCCAATGGCGGGAGGAAGATCCGAAAGAACGGCTCGAGCAGCTGAATGAGCGGCTCGCGGTGGAGGATGCGTATTATCGGGCCGCAGAAGATGAGAGGGCGCGCGAACGGTATTACCGCCATCTGCCGCTTGAAGGGGACGGATTGATGTTGTTTGTCCGCTATCATGAACTGGCGGCGCACACCCATAAGCGGCGGCTGCCGTATTTTTTCAGCAAGGATGAGTATTTGTACACATGGGTCGACTTGCACCCGGACGGAACGGTGCGCAGCTTGTATTCCGGCGAGCGGAAAGATCCACGAACACTGATCGTTCAAGATGTGGAAACGATGAAGCGGCGTTATGAAGAGTTTCGTCAACTGTTGAGAAGGACGAAAAATGGATGGGGCGATGTGCACGAGCGGGTGAACACGATCGAGCAGCAATGGAAATTCAATGCGGAACATGTTGTCCCGCAGTCGTGGTTTGGCGCCCGCGAACCGATGAAAGGCGATTTGCATCATTTATTCGTTTGCCAGCCGGAGTGCAATACGATGCGGTCGAATTTTCCGTACGCGGATTTCCCGTTTTACAATCCGGAAGATCCCGACGAGCAAATCCAAAACCGCTGCGGCGTCGTCCATAACGGCTATTTCGAGCCGGAATACGGCAAAGGGACGGCGGCAAGGGCGATGCTTTACTTTCTGCTTCGCTACCCGAAGGCGATCGCGAAATCATTCCGGCGCAAAATCGATATTCCGCTCCTTGTCCGTTGGCACGAACAATTTCCGCCAACGGTGTATGAGCATCATCGCAACAGCGCGATTTTCTTCATCCAAGGCAACCGCAATCCGTTCATTGATTTCCCGGAACTAGCGGGAAGGATGGTGTTTCCGTTTGAGGGGGCGCTGTGAAATGAGATTGAAGGCGAATATCGGCTTTTTTGTTTCCAAAGCGCATCTGAATCGCTTGGAAGTGGAGAAACAAGAGTGATGGCAAAAAAGCTGTCTCCCGAAATAAACGACCGTCTTTCGGGGACAGCTTTTTGCCTTGCTGCTAGACAAAGTGTGAAAGAGATCAAGCGGAAATGGTTTGTTCGTCCGCCGCGTGGCGGTCTGCTTGTTTGCGGAAGTACGTTGCGACAATCGGGCCGGAAATATTGTGCCAGACGCTGAAAATAGCGCTTGGAACGGCGGCGAGCGGCGAAAAATGGGCGGTCGCTAAAGCCGCACCAAGCCCAGAGTTTTGCATGCCCACTTCAATGGAAATCGCCTTTTGTTTTGGCGGCGACAGGCGAAACAGTTTGGCAAACCAATACCCAAGCAGCAAGCCCAATCCGTTGTGAGCGACTACAATCAGAAAAATAAGAAGCCCGCTTTTGGCAATGGCCGCTTGGTTTTGCCCGACGACGGCGGCGACGATGGCAACAATGGCGATGACCGAAACGAGCGGCAGCGCCGGGATGCACGCTTTTACTTGCTTTTGGAACAGCGCCTGGGCGATGAGCCCTAAAACAATCGGAATCAGCACGACTTTAACGATCGACCAAAACAAGGCGGCAGCGGACACCGACAGCCATTTTCCCGCTAAAAGCAAAATGAGCGACGGCGTCAAAATCGGCGCTAAAATCGTCGAAACAGAAGTGACGGCGACCGACAGCGCGTATCCCCTTTCGCCAAATACGTCATGACGTTGGACGCCGTCCCGCCCGGGCAGCAGCCGACTAAAATAATGCCAAGCGCCACCTCACGTGAAACCGGCAGAAAGTAAGCGAGCAAAAACGCGACAAGCGGCATGATCAGAAACTGGGCAACGACGCCGATCAACACATCAAGCGGACGCTTGAACACCTCTTTAAAATCGTTCGCTGACAGCGTCAATCCCATGCCAAACATCACGATGCCTAGAAGCGGCACGATATACGGAGCGATCCACGTAAATGCGCTGGGAGCGAAAAAGGCGAGCGCTCCAAACAGAAGCACCCAGATGGCAAAGGTGTTGCCGACAAAGTTGCTGATTTTTCCTAGTGTGTTCATTGAGCTTCCTCCTTGAGCAAAGATGGGAAAGATATACAAAAGATTATATACACTTTTCAGAAAAATTCAACTGATGAGGTGGCGAATTTTGAAGAAATGATGACAATGAGGAATGATTGTGAAAAAAGTCACTCCTTTCTTCTTTGCTTATGGTATGATTGGAATTGAGAAGAAGAATCATTATTGAACCACAGGAGAGACGGATAGAAAAACAGGGGGAAATGATCATGGTGCTGACTGATTTGCATAAAGGGGAAACAGCGGTCGTCGTCCGTCTGGCCATTGAGCAGGAGGCACTGAAACAGCGTCTTCTTCAGGTAGCGTCAAAAGTTCTA
>NZ_ATCO01000119.1:0-7260 GCF_000422025.1 Geobacillus sp. WSUCF1
AAAAAGCCCCATTTTATTCAATAAATCTGGCACTTCTTCGATAGAACGAATCGTGTGAGGATACCGGATTTCCTCTATCCCTTCCCGATTAAAGCGATTAATCAATAAAGCTTTCATTCCAACTTTCGAACTGCCAATCACATCATCATAATAGTTGTCTCCAACGTAGATGCACTCTTCTCCAGACACTCCAGCATCTTTTAAGGCTTTTTCAAAAATCGCGGCATCCGGCTTTTCCACGCCAACTTCTGCAGAAATAATAATATGATCAAAATAGGCAGTTAAACCATGTCTCTCCAGAAGTTCTCTGGCACTGCGATCCCAGTTGCTGATCACTCCAAGCCTGATGGAGTGCCTTTTTAACTGAGATAATACCGAATTCACAAAGGGGAAAGGATGCCATTGCTCCATATACTTTTGCATCTCCTGCATTCGTTCACTTTGCCTGCGCAAATCAAAATGGAGGCCGAGCTTAAAATTCAAAACACCTAAATACCAAGGGTAGAAAGTTTGAATCTCTTTTCCTAACACACTCGGATACTCTCTCATAAAATATTTATCTGTCAGGTGATAAGCCTTTTCGATTTTTTCTAACGAGATATAAATGCCATTTTCTTTAAGAAATTGCTGGTAGATGGATTCTCGCTGCTGGTAAAAAAGGGTATAACCTAAATCAAACCAAACGAACTTTTTTTTTCATGTCTTCCTCCTTCTTGTTAACATGGACATTCTTGAAATCATCGTTGTTCTTTAACAATTGGCAGGATGACATGTGATGGATATCGTCCGCCATGATAGATCGTTTGAGTTGCAGCAATAAAATCCGCTTCCGTCGCGCTTCCTGGCTTGACCAATCTATTTGGATTGCGGTCAAATGTCGGAAACAATGAACTAGTGATATCCAGGCGAATAGAGTGTCCTTTTTTGAAAACATTGGCAATAGCGCCTGCGTTGATTTCATATTTAATGACTTGTGAAGCTGGCACAGGTTCTTGTCTTTCCAAGGAATTCCGAAAGCTTGCCCTAATGATTCCTTCAGCAACGTTATACGCATTTCCATTTGGATGAACATCGATGAGCTTCACGACAAAGTCCGTATCTTCCGCAGTCGTCGATGCATACAGAATCACTTTAATGTCGCCAACAACGGAAACATCTTCTTCTAATATGTCTGATGTGTAAACTAAAACATCGTTCCGTGCTTCAATCGGAAGTTGATTTTTTGGCCCCATCGGCGTTAAAACCGGATCTGCTCCTGATCTTCCGCCAAGTGCTGGTACTGGAATGGATGGGTGATAAACAAAAATATCAGATGCTTCTTTTTCGGGGAGATGAATGGACAGTTTTCCATCTCCATTGATCGAATTTGCTTTATATGAACTGTGCAGATAGTAATTGGTGTTTATCGTATTAGGAGGCGGCCATTGGGACGCCTCTCTCCACTCATTGCTGCCCATCAAAAAGTACTTCACTGGCTTTTTCTGGCACCATTCGTTTTCTTCATCTTTTAACCATCGATTAAACCAGCTCAGTTGAATTTCATCGATTCGGTTGCGGGCATGTTCTCCAAAATCTAGTTCACCAACATATCTCGACCATGGCATGTGGTACCAAGGGGCAATAAATAAATATTGTTCACTGGCTGCCTTAGCATCCGCATATTTTTTGATGCCTTGAAAGTTTTCAATCGTTCCATCAATGAAGATGTCATACCATCCGCCAATATGAAGAACAGGAACGTTGATTTTCTCATAGTGATCCTGCATCGAGTAGCGGTCCCAATATTCATCTCTTACATGATGTTCGAGCCACTTTTGATAAAATGGCGTTAATTCCTCTTTGACAGCCGGAACATCCTTTAAAGGCAGATAATGATACAATGATTGGATCGCTGCAGTATTGAAAGAAATCTCTCTCAACCAATCCCATTTTCCTCTGCGAAATGCCTCGTCCTGGCTAACAAACAATGTCCAAGACAAATTCAAAGCAAGAGCAAATGCGCCATGTTTATAAACATGTCCGTTATAGCCATCTGAACCAATCATAGCCGGAACAATACACTTTAAATGTGGCGGCCTCTCAGCAGCGGTTAATAATTGCACTGCAGCAGCATAAGAAAACCCGTACATCCCTACTTTAGGTTCTACATCAGGCAAATGTGCCGTCCATTCAACCGTATCATAGCCGTCCTGTCCTTCTGCCTTATAAGGATCAAATGTACCTTCAGATTTCCACCTTCCACGAGTATCTTGAACAATGACCACATACCCATTTTTGGCATACCAGATTGGATGAGCGTAATTCATTGTCTGAGCATCGCTCTTGTTGTAAGGAGTTCTTAATAGCAAAATGGGGTATTTTTCCTGGTCGTCTGGCCGGTATATATCTGCATACAAGATGGTCCCGTCTCTCATCGAAACGGGCACATCTCTTGTAATTTTAATGTTCTCTGTTACTTTCTGTTTCTTCATGACCAAGCATGCCCCTCCCTTCCTTTTTAAGGTGGCAACCCTACTGCTGCCTTTCAGACCGCTCCTTTTTCCACAGCGCCAACTATTCATTCCGTTGATTTTTCCCGGCTTTCGTCTCCATAACATCTGCAACGGCATCGATGGAATTACTTTTGCTCCTTATTAATGAATCGCTTCTTTTGATTTTTTCGTATATTGATTTTCCTTGTACGGCAGCCCCAAATTTCCCCGCAATGTATCACTCTGATACTCCCGGCTGTAGTAGCCCCGCTCTTCCAGAATCGGGATGACGTGCTGAACAAAATCGGTTAAACCGCTACCGAGAACAGGCGGGGCAAAAATGAATCCATCGGCTCCATTGTCCTCCACCCAGGCAATCAATTGATCGGCCACCTGTTCATATGTTCCGAAAAATGCTCCTTTTGGAGTGGTTACCTGCAAAGCCACTTCCCGCAGTGTCAAGTTCTGTTCACGAGCGATTTTCTTAATCCGATCAGTTGTCGATTGGAAGCTGTTTTTCCCGACATCACCCACATCCGGAAACGGCTCATCAAGCGGGAATACACTGAAATCGAAGTGATCAAAGAACCGGCCCAAATAATGAAGCGCCTCTTCGATCGACACAAGGTTTTGAATCGCTTTGTATTTTTCTTCCGCTTCTTCAATGGTGGCCCCGGCAATTGGATGAATCCCCGGGAAAATGAGAATCTCGTCTCTGCTCCGCCCATTCGCTTCTGCCCGCCGTTTCACATCTTCATAAAAAGCCTGCGCCTGTTCAAGTGTCTCTACATTGGTGAAAACGGCATCTGCCTCTTTTGCAGCCAGATTCTTGCCGGCTTCGGAAGAACCCGCCTGAAAAATGACAGGTTGCCCTTGATTCGAACGTTCAATATTCAACGGTCCTTCAACAGAAAAGAAACGGCCTTTATGATTTAAAACATGAAGCTTATTTCTATCAAAAAATTGCCCGGTCTCACGGTTGCGTACGAAAGCATCATCTTCCCATGAATCCCAAAGGCCTTTAACGACTTGCAAAAATTCTTCGGCAATTTCATAGCGAAGCGCATGCGGCGGATGTTCTCCTTTGTTGTAGTTTCTTGCAGAGCCTTCTAACGGAGAAGTGACTACATTCCATCCAGCACGGCCGCCGCTTATTTTATCCAGCGATGCAAATTGGCGGGCAACGGTAAATGGTTCACTGTAAGTCGTCGATACCGTGCCGACAAGCCCTATTCTCGATGTCACTGCTGCAAGGGCAGACAGAATGGTTATCGGTTCAAAGCGATTCAAAAAATGAGGAATCGATTTTTCATTAATATATAATCCATCGGCCACAAAGGCGAAAGAAAATCCTGCTGCCTCTGCTTGCTGGATAATGGACTTATAATATAGAAAGTTCACACTTGCATCTTTTGGAACACTCGGGTCTTTCCATGCATTCATGTGACTGCCCGGGCCGTGCAACATGATTCCCAATTTAATCTGTTTTTTATGAGACATATTCTTCATCCCTTTCTGCACTTTTGTGATCCTCATTCGAGTGAATCGGACTTAGCAATTGAAACGACCGAAGCCGTTCTTCCGCTTTTTGAAGCGGGGTGTGCAAAATAAATTCATCTACTTGATATTTTTTGTGAAAATTTGTTAAAACGTTTTTGACATATAAAGGTGTGCCTGCAATAATATTGCTCGCTTGTTCTTCCACTTCGTAAGCTTCGTCAGCTTGCTTTCCGAAGGCATGCGCTTGTTCTAATGATGAAACCGTTACCGTGCGACCGCTTTGGAGATGCACTTTGAATATTTTTTGCTCTCCCGCCAGTTGTTCCGCTTCTTGTTGTGAAGGGGCGGCGACAACGGCAACGGATACGAGAAAACGCCCATCCGGATAGCCCTTTCGATAAACGCGTGCCGCTTCTTCAAGCACCTTCATATCGCCATTAAGAAATAGACCGAATACAAAAGCAACACCAAGGTCAGCGGCTAGTTGCGCACTTTGGGGACTGGCTCCAAGCAAAAACATTTCAGTTTTTTCTGGAGGGATTGGTGTAGCACGAATGCCGGCGAGCGGATGGTGTTCGTCGACGGAATCTTCAATCAATTTTTTAAAAAAACGAACCGCTCTTTAAAGTCTTTTCCGTCATTCATCGTTCCGAACTGTAATGCCTTCGTTGACAATGGGAGCCCTCCCGGCGCTTTCCCAACACCAAGATCGACTCTTCCAGGTGCAAGAGAAGACAAAACATGGAAATTTTCCGCAACTTTAAAAGGGCTGTAATGTTGAAGCATGACTCCCCCTGATCCAATCCGAATCGAATTGGTCCGGGCGAGCAAATACGAAATCAATACTTCTGGTGAGGAGCCTGCCAGTTGTTCGGTGTTATGATGCTCTGATACCCAGAAACGCGAATATCCCCATTCTTCGGCTTTTTGAGCGAGGCGGACTGTTTGCTGCAGGGCATCAAACGCCGAAGCCCCTTCAGGAATCGGGCTTTGATCCAACAATCCAAGCTGATAACTCATACATATTTCTCCCCTCGTTTTTATTCCAAGTTTGTAGGTGCGAATAATTGGTTTTATTTTGACATTTATCCTACCACCGGAAAAAGGAAAAAGGCAATACTTCCGGTGATAGAAAGATTTATACGATTCATCAAAAAAATCTATCAATTCGTTTGTGATACCGGCGTAATTGCATTTTTTGCAAACTTTTCAACAGATGAAAGAATGGTATTCCATATAAAAGGGGGCTCAGAGCCATAATATATTCCATGAATATACTGTTTCAGCATCATCAAATGAGCGACATTGACTTCCGCAAGCTGGCCAGTTGCCAGTTCATTTTTTATGCATAAATAAGGCAAAAATCCGATCCCACATCCACTTTGAATGAGCGATTTTGCCACTTCGAGATGATCCACCTGAAATTCAATTCGCGGCTCCACGTTCTCTACTTCAAAGATTTTGTGAACGCGATTCCAGTCAAATGCACCGCACTCAAAAAACACTATCGGTTCAAGTGCGAGCTGCCGCGCGGACAACTTTGACTGAAACTGAAATGGATGTCCTGGCTTTACAACAAGCCGTATCGAATTGTCAAGGAGCGGTTTATGCTGCAGCGAATGATGCGACACTTCTTTCATGAACGCCACATCAATCTGCTTTTGAAGCAGCTTATCCATTAGCACCTCATTAGACGCTGAAATAAACTTAAAACGAAGATCCGGATGTGCTTTTTTCCAGAGCGGCAGTGCGAACGGAATAAAATATTGGGATGCAATGAGATTGGCTCCAATGACAACCTCTTCCTCGTCCGCTCTTTTTTTCAGTTGTTTTTTCCCCTGATGGAAGGTGCGGAGAATCTGCTCGGCATACGGAACAAACATTTTCCCTTTTTCTGTAAGTACAATACTCCTGCCTTGCCGTTCAAACAGTTCTGTATCCAATTCGCGCTCCAATGCTTTGATCCGCGCCGTAACCGTTGGCTGCGATAAAAACAACGCGTCGGCTGCTTTATGAATGCTGTTAAAATGAACGACATACATAAACGCTTCAATATAATCAATATTCATGTTTCTCTCCCCCTCTTTTTTGAATCTGAAAACAAAAAGCTCCTGAATGTAGACGCACTCAAGAGCTCTTGGATGACTAATTAGTTTCAATTAGGGATAATTCTTTTTCTAGCCAGTCGCTTGTTATCTGCAAAAGTATTTGTCGATGTAAGAGTGATGAGAATGTATGATTAGCTCCTGCAATCACTTCCTTCTCGCAATTCCCTTTCTTACGGAATTTAAAAGCTTGATCATATGAATCGCAATATTCAACAGGAATTACTTCATCATTTGTTCCATGTACCACTAACACATTTCCAGGAAACTTCTTTGCCTCTTGCAATGGATGGTAATGTGATAAAGATTCAAAAAAATGAGAACCTAATCGATATCCACAATAATCGATGCTTCCATCCAAATTAGATATCTTTGTTTGTGTTCTTACAATTCGGGTGATATCATCATAGGGATTAGCAGACGGAGCCCAAAGTATCAAAGAATCAACCCTCGTATCTATCGTTGCTGTAAGCAATGCGACTGCGCCACCTAAACTATGACCGAGAAGAATGATTGGATTATTCTTGAACGATTCTATGTTCTTGACATAATCAATTACACTTCTCGTCTGGTCGATTAAATCTTCCAATCTATTATCTCCATACTCCCCGCTGCTTTCTCCGCATCCGGCATAATCAAATCGCACTACTAACATTCCTCGCGAAGCCAGATAATGTGCAGTTTGCACAAACAACCTATCGATTCCTATACGTGTACTAATAAATCCGTGACAAATGATCACAATAGGAATTTCTTCCACTGGAAAAAGCGAATCAGGATAGTGCATGGAAGTCGCCAAAAATTCTTTTCCGCTGGCAATTTGCAAAAACTTCATCAAATTTAATTCTCCTCTCCACTCAATGAAGATTTTTTACAATTCAATACAACTAAATTAATTTATCCTTTTTAATTCATACTATTTAAATAGGAATAATATGTTTTTTTATTATCTTATCATCCAAATATCAGCGGTCAATATTTATTTTAAAACCTTTCTTTTGTTTACAATGGCTAATCGCATATATAACTAGGATAAGAGAGGGGTAGGATCGACAAATTGAAAAAGAATAGGTATATCGTAACTATGGTATTATCAGATAATAAATAAGAAAACGTTACTTTCTAATGCTGTTTTTTCTGGTTTGTACGATTTTTTTAATAATGTATATAAGTTGAAACTTTGT
>NZ_ATCO01000120.1:0-460 GCF_000422025.1 Geobacillus sp. WSUCF1
TTTCCGTGAAAATCCCCACCACTTGGTGAGTGCGGTATACGCTCCTGATCCGTGCGGGTATACTGAAAATGGCCAAAAAAGGCAATAGGAAAGCAGAGGTGCCCGATTTTAGGCATCTCGTATAACCTGTCTGCCTTTTGGCTAGACTAAATAAGTTGTGGTTGGCGGAACGGCTCTTTGCGGGAGATCATGCAAAAGATGATCACCAACATCCGCCGAGCAATGGCGATGAGGCTTTTTTCTTCCCGCACCGGGCCGCCAACGACCAAAACTTTCGGGACAAGGGATGCGTCTTGGATCGAGCTGCTGACCATGCCGCCTCGCATAACGCCGATCGGAGATGGGGATTGCCTTTTGTCGTGCGCGTGCTCTTTCGCTTTCCGGCGCTTTCATGGTTGCCGGGGGACAATCCCGTCCATGAAGCCGCCCGTTCCGGCGTTTCAAAGACGCTCATGTCGGT
>NZ_ATCO01000121.1:0-9391 GCF_000422025.1 Geobacillus sp. WSUCF1
AAAAAGGCTACTAAGCCGAGAGATCGTACACGGCTGAACAGATCCGCCTGGCATTTGAAATCAATGACAGGGGAGCGCCCAAAAAAGAGCGCTCCCCTAAAAACATGCTCCCATGAGGGAGGAAATGGCCTGCAGGGCGGCCTTGACGCTTCCAGAGACCACCGGAGAGAATAAGCGCCGGCCGCTCCCTTGTTTTGCCCTGCGTCGATCATGTGGGCGTTTTGTGGGTCAAGCACCCCCAAGCGAACGCTCCACCCTTGATTCATCAAGCTTACCCAATGCTTCCTTCCATCTCGAATTTGATCAAGCGGTTCATCTCGACCGCGTATTCCATCGGCAGCTCCCGCGTGAACGGCTCGATGAAGCCCATGACGATCATTTCCGTCGCTTCCTGCTCGGAAATGCCGCGGCTCATCAAGTAGAACAGCTGCTCTTCCGACACTTTCGACACTTTCGCTTCGTGTTCAAGCGACACGTTGTCGTTTAAAATTTCGTTGTACGGAATCGTATCCGATGTCGACTGGTTGTCGAGAATGAGCGTATCGCATTCGATGTTCGAGCGCGAGCCGGACGCTTTGCGGCCGAAATGGACCATGCCGCGATACGTCACCTTGCCGCCTTGTTTCGAGATCGACTTCGAGACGATCGTCGACGACGTATTCGGCGCCAGATGAATCATTTTCGCCCCGGCGTCTTGGTGCTGCCCTTTGCCGGCGATGGCAATCGACAGTGTCAAGCCGCGCGCCCCTTCGCCTTTTAAGATGACGGCCGGGTATTTCATCGTCAGCTTCGAGCCGATGTTGCCGTCAATCCATTCCATCGTCGCGTTTTCTTCGCAGACGGCGCGCTTCGTCACCAAGTTGAAGACGTTGTTCGCCCAGTTTTGGATCGTCGTGTAGCGGCAGTACGCGCCTTTTTTGACGATGATCTCAACAACCGCGCTATGGAGCGAGTTCGTCGTGTAAATCGGCGCCGTGCAGCCCTCGACGTAATGGACGTGCGCCCCTTCGTCCACGATGATGAGCGTCCGTTCAAACTGCCCCATGTTTTCCGAGTTGATGCGGAAGTACGCCTGAAGCGGCGTATCGACTTTGACGCCTTTCGGGACGTAGATGAACGAACCGCCCGACCAGACGGCCGAGTTCAAGGCCGCAAATTTGTTGTCCGTCGGCGGCACGACTTTGGCGAAATACTCGCGGAACAAGTCTTCGTTTTCCTTCAGCGCCGAGTCGGTGTCTTTAAAGATGACACCGAGTTTTTCGAGGTCTTCTTTCATGTTGTGGTAGACGACCTCGGATTCATATTGCGCCGAGACGCCGGCCAAATATTTTTGTTCCGCCTCTGGAATCCCTAATTTATCGAACGTCGCTTTAATTTCCGCCGGCACTTCATCCCATGAGCGGCCCGATTTTTCCGTCGGTTTGACGTAGTACGTAATTTCATCGAAATCGAGGCTTGACAAGTCGCCGCCCCATTGCGGCATCGGTTTGCTGTAGAAGATGTCGAGCGCTTTTAAGCGGAACTCGAGCATCCATTGCGGCTCGTTTTTCATCCGCGAAATTTCTTCGACGACTTCACGCGTCAGGCCGCGCTGGGCGCGGAAGACGGAGACGTCCTTGTCGACGAAGCCGTACTTGTATTCACCGATTTCCGGTGCTTTTTTCGCCATCTCGGTTCACCTTCCTTCATGTTCATGATTGTGCAGCCCTTTTTCGAGCGCTTTCCACGCGAGCGTCGCGCATTTGATGCGGGCCGGAAACTTGGAAACGCCTTGGAGCGCTTCGATGTCGCCAAGGTCGACGGAATCGTCGTACTCTTTCCCTTGGATCATGTCGGAAAAAATGTGGGCGAGCGAAGCGCTTCTTCCACCGTTTTCCCTTTGATCGCCTGCGTCATCATCGACGCCGACGACATCGAAATCGAACAGCCTTCCCCTTCAAATTTGACGTCGGCGACTTTTCCGTCTTCAACTTTCATCGTCAAGTGGATGCGGTCGCCGCACGTCGGGTTGTTCATGTTGACATCGACGTTCGTGCCCTCAAGCACCCCGCGGTTGCGCGGGTTTTTATAATGATCCATAATGACTTGGCGGTAAAGCTGGTCCAACGGATGGTTAGAAGACATGGCTGAAGTACTCCTTCGCTTTCTGTAATGCGGCGATGAACCGGTCGATTTCCTCTTTCGTATTGTAAAGGTAAAAGCTCGCCCGGGCGGTCGCCGTCACGCCGAGCCATTTCATGAGCGGCTGGGCGCAATGGTGGCCGGCGCGGATGGCGACCCCTTCTGCGTCCAAAACGGTCGCCACATCGTGCGGATGCACCCCTTCGATGTTAAACGTCACAAGCCCCGCCCGTTCTTTCGGGCCATAGACGGTGACGCCGTCGATGCCAGCCAGCCGTTCGAGTGCGTATTGCGCCAGCTCGTGCTCATGGGCGGCGATGGCGTCCAAGCCGACTTGTTCAAGGAAATCGATCGCCGCCCCAAGGCCAATCGCCCCGGCGATGATCGGCGTGCCGCCTTCAAACTTCCACGGCAACTCTTTCCACGTCGAGTCGTACAGCTCGACAAAATCGATCATTTCGCCGCCGAACTCGACCGGCTCCATCTGCTCAAGCCATTTCTTTTTGCCATATAATACGCCGATTCCCGTCGGCCCGCACATTTTATGGCCGGAAAGGGCGAGAAAATCGCAATCAAGTTCTTGGACATCGACCTTCATATGCGGAGCGCTTTGCGCCGCATCGACGACGACGACCGCGCCGCGCTCATGGGCGATGCGGGCGATCTCCCGCACCGGGTTGATCGTCCCAAGCACGTTCGATACATGAGCAATGGCGACAATCTTCGCCGCTTCGGTGACGGTCGCCTCAACGTCGCGCAAATCGATCGTGCCGTCTTCCTGCAGCGGAATGTATTTCAGCGTTGCGCCCGTTTGTTTCGCCAGCTGCTGCCATGGGATTAAGTTGCTGTGATGCTCCATGTACGTGATGACGATCTCGTCGCCTTCTTTGACGTTGGCGCGCCCGTAGCTGGAGGCGACCAAATTAAGCGATGCCGTCGTGCCGCGCGTAAAGATGATTTCCTGCGCCGATTGGGCGTTTAAAAACCGCCGCACTTTTTCGCGCGCGCCTTCGTACGCATCGGTCGCCTTCGTCCCGAGCGTATGGACGCCGCGGTGGACGTTCGAGTTGTACTCGCGGTAGTAGCGGTCAAGCGTCTCAATCACCGGCAGCGGCTTTTGCGACGTCGCCGCGCTGTCAAAATAGACGAGCGGATGGCCGTTCACTTGCTGATGCAAAATCGGAAACAACGCGCGAATTTCGTTCACATTCATGATTGAACTTTCCTTTCAATCACTTCAATTAATTGGTTTTTCACGCCTTCAATTGGAATCGCCTCGACGACCGGCGCCAAAAAGCCGTGGATGATGAGCCGTTCTGCGTCGCGTCTCGGAATGCCGCGGCTCATTAAGTAATACAATTGGATCGGATCGACGCGTCCCACCGATGCCGCGTGGCCCGCCATGACGTCGTCTTCATCAATGAGCAAAATCGGGTTCGCATCGCCGCGCGCTTTTTCGCTCAACATCAAGACGCGCGACTCCTGCTCGGCGTTCGATTTTGACGCGCCGTGCTCAATTTTGCCGATGCCGTTGAAAATCGAGGTCGCGCTGTCGCGGACGACGCCGTGTTTTAAAATGTGGCCTTCTGTATGCTTTCCGTAATGAATGACGCTCGTTGTAAAGTTTTGCACTTGCTCGCCGCGGCTGACCGCGACCGTTTTCGTATCGCCGAACGAGCCGTCGCCGACAAGGCGGGTGATGTTCTCGGAGACCGTGTTGCCGTCATTCATCAGCCCGAGCGCCCATTCGATCCGTCCGTCGCGCCCGGCGATGCCGCGCCGATTGACATACGTCGTTGTGCCTTTTGCCAAATGGTCGACGGCGGCGAAAAAGACGCTTGCGTTCGCTTGGGCAAACACCTCGGCGACCACATTGACGACCGCTTTTCCTTCTCGGCTTGCCGATATATAGTTTTCGACAAACACGACGCGGCTGTTGTCTTCTGCGACGACAATGACATGGTTGAATAGGGCGATATCGTCTTCGTCTTGAATATAGACCGCCTGAAGCGGCGTTTCAATCTCCACGTTTTTCGGGACATAGACAAACACGCCGCCGTTGAGCAGCGCCGCATGGAGCGCGGCAAGGCGGTGCTCATCCGGCTTGACCGCCGTCATCAAATAGTTTTTCAGCAAGTCGCCATGCTCGCGCGCTGCTGTGAAGATGTCGGTGAAAATGACGCCTTTTTCTTTTAATTCATCGGACAGCGACACGTACGCCGGCGTATGGTTGCGCTGCACGTACAAGTTTTTCGTTCCTTCGCCCGCCTCGATGAGCGCCTTGACCGCTTCCGGCAAATCGTCAAGACCATCATACGGCGCGCTGTCGACCGTGTGGCGGGCGAACTCGGTGAAATTCCATTTGTCGATTTTCGTCTTCTCCGGTTTCGGAAGCGGCAGCCGCTCCGCCAGCCGAAGCGCCTCAAGGCGCCGCTCGGTCAGCCAGTCCGGCTCGCCGCGCCCGCTTGAGAACGTGCGGATGTAGGTTTCATCGAATGGGATTTTCGTTTCTGTCGCCATAATCCTCCTCCTAACGCTTACGCTTCTTGTCCGACCGTTTCGTCTTCAATGCCAAGCTCTTTTTTGATCCAGTCGTACCCTTCCGCCTCAAGCCGCTGCGCCAGTTCCGGACCGCCGGATTTGACGATGCGCCCTTGCATCATGACGTGCACGTAATCCGGCGTGATGTAGTTCAATAACCGTTGGTAGTGAGTGATGATCAAACAGCCGAATTCGCTGCTGCGCATTTCGTTGACGCCTTTGGCGACGATTTTGAGCGCGTCGATATCGAGGCCGGAGTCGATCTCGTCCAAAATGGCGATTTTCGGCTCAAGCATCATCAGCTGCAAAATTTCGTTCCGCTTTTTCTCCCCGCCCGAAAATCCTTCGTTTAAGTAGCGGTGCGCCATATCCGGGTTCATTTCGAGAAATGCCATTTTTTCATCGAGCTTGCGGATGAATTTCATGAGCGAAATTTCATTACCTTCGCCAAGCCGGGCGTTGATCGCAGCGCGCAAAAAGTCGGCGTTCGTCACCCCGCTGATTTCGCTCGGGTATTGCATCGCCAAAAACAGGCCGGCGCGCGCTCGCTCGTCGACTTCCATCTCAAGGACGTTTTGGCCGTCGAGCGTCACCGATCCTTCCGTCACTTCATATTTCGGGTGCCCCATAATGGCCGAAGCCAGCGTCGATTTTCCCGTCCCGTTCGGACCCATAATAGCGTGGATTTCCCCGCCTTTGATTTCCAAGTCAACCCCTTTTAAAATCTCTTTCCCTTCCACCGCAACGTGGAGATTTTGAATCGTCAACACTGCCATGCAGCATACCTCCAATTTCTGCTTGAAAATAGTCATCGCTCGCTGTTGACCCAGCGGACGCTCATTCTCATTTTATTCTCATTACAATCTTATAACAAATGAAAAATATGCGCAACTATTCCGCCCCCTTTTTCACTATGTAGACGCAACTAAACGGAGAAAAACAGGAAAAAGGGACAGCGCTTTTTATATTTTACACGAAAACGGGCTGTTTGTACGAGCTTTTGCAAAAAAAAAGACCCCGTTGCCGGAGTCTAATGGGCTGTCCGCAGCTCGCGGAGGCATTCCTGCACGAGCGTCACCGCCTGGCTCATCGCCGCCCCGCCGCCAAACGCGGCCGCCACCGCGCATACTTCCAAAATTTCCCGTTCCGACGCTCCTTCGTCAAGGCATCCTTTCGTATGGTAAATCGTGCAATACTCGTCTTGCGCCGCCAAGCTGATGCCGAGGGCAATCAATTGTTTTTCTTTTTTTGACAGCGCTCCCTCGGCAAAGCACGCTTCCGTAAACGCGTTAAACCGCTCGGCCACATTCGGAAGTTTTTTGGTGAACGCCCCAATTCCCTCTTTGTAGCGATGAAGCGCGGATTCGACCGATGCATGTGTTTCGTTGTTCATGATCGTTGTCCTCCTTATTTTGCTTATCCGCTGTTAGTATGGATGAAGGAAAACGATATTAAACAACGAATGGTATTAAAAGCTTGTGGAAACACCACCGTTTCGCCAACATCGACGGAATGTCATGATGAAAACGAACGGTTCTGTTCCACTTCCATCATCATAGGAAAGGGGGGAATGCCATTGATTCGTTGGGTTGTCTTTGCCTTAACCGCCGCTTTCGCTTCGTTTTTGGCGTGGATCATCATCGGCAACACCCTCGGTGAACAAGGAGACGGCGCCTTCAGCTTAACGGCGGTGATCGTCCTGCAAAACTGCGTCATCATCGTTATGCTCGCCGCCGTACTGGCGCGTTTGAACGGCCGATGAAGCAGGTCGGCCGCGGCGCCCTCGGATTCAGAATCGTTTTAACCTTTGCCGCTTTCGTTTCGTTTAAGGGGAGCGGCTTTTTGGAGACAAAAAAAGAAACGGAAGCGAAATGCTCCCGTTATTGGTTGTTTTCCGCCGCTGGAATGACGGCGCCGTGGTATTTTTCTTTGATGAAATCTTGAATTTCTTTCGATTGCAGCACTTCGACAAGCGTTTTGATTTCTTTTCGGTTTTCATCGCCTTTGCGCACCGCCACAATGTTCACATACGGATTGTTTTTCGGCGACTCCACGGCGATCGGGTCTTTCGCCGGGTCCAAACCGGCGTCAAGCGCATAGTTGGCGTTGATCAAAACCGCATCGCCTTCGCCGTTTTTGTAAATTTGCGGCAGAAGTCCAGCATCGACGTCCGCTTTAAATTTCAAATGTTTCGGGTTTTCGACGATGTCGTTGACCGTCGCTTTCGTTTTATCGATGCCCGGTTTCAGCTTAATGAGCCCCTTTTCTTGCAGCATCGATAAAATGCGGCCATGGTCGGCGACCGAGTTGCTCATGATGATCGTCGCGCCGTCCGGCAGTTCTTCAATGCTTTTGTATTTTTTCGAGTATAAGCCGATCGGCTCGATATGAATGCCGCCGGCGTTGACGAAATCATAGCCGTACTCTTTCTTTTGCGATTCCAAATACGGAATGTGTTGGAAATAGTTGGCGTCGATTTGCTTCTCCGCCAGCGCTTTGTTCGGCAAGATGTAATCTTGGAACGTAATGATCTCCAAGTCGATGCCTTTTTTCTTCAAAATCGGTTTCGCTTTTTCCAAAATTTCCGCATGCGGCACGTTCGACGCACCGACTTTCAACTTCACCAATTTGCCGTCTTTGCCGCCTTCCGCGTTGTCGTGATTGTTGCTTCCGCATGCTGCCAAGGCGAAGACGAGAGCGGCGGCAAGGAGCGCACCAAGCCATTTTTTCATCGACTTCTTCCTCCTTTATCGTTTATCGATTTTTGAAGTGACAAAGTCACCGATCAACTGAATGACAAAGACAATGACGAGCACCAACACGGTCGCGACAAACGTCACATCGTTATGGTTGCGCTGGAATCCTTCCAAATACGCCAAGTCCCCAAGCCCGCCGGCGCCGATGGCTCCAGCCATCGCCGTATAGCTGACGAGCGACACCGCCGTCACCGTAATGCCGGAGACGAGCGCTGGAAGCGATTCAGGCAAGAGCACTTTCCAAATGATCGTCCACGTTGAGGCGCCCATCGCTTGGGCTGCTTCGATGACGCCTTTGTCGATTTCGCGAAGGGCGATCTCCACCATGCGGGCGTAAAACGGCGCGGCCCCAATGACCAAAGCCGGCAGCGCCGCATTGGCGCCAAGCATCGTCCCGACGAGCCAGGTGGTAAACGGAATGAGCAAAATGATCAAAATAATAAACGGAATAGAGCGGAAAATGTTCACAAACGCAGCAATCACTGTATTGACAAACCGGTTTTCCCATAGGTTGCCCTTCGCTGTCAAAAATAGAAGCAAGCCAAGAACGATTCCGAGGACGAAAGTGGCCGCCACCGCCACTCCCGTCATATACAGCGTCTCGACCGTCGCCGCCCACATCGTCTCCCATTGCACGTTCGGCAGGAGGTTAGCGAGCATCGTGAATCACCTCCACCGCCACCTGCTGGCGTTGAATATAGTCAAGCGCCCGGTCGATTTCATCCCTCGCCCCGTCGAGGTGCACGAACAGCACCCCATAGGCGCCTTGATGGGTTTGCGAAATTTTCCCTTGCAAAATGTTGACATCGACGGCAAACTGACGCACCACTTCGGTGATGAGCGGCTTTCCGGCTGCCGCGCCGACGAACGTCAGCTGCGCGATCAGCCCGCTCGGGTATTGGCCAAACAAATGGGAAATCGCCTCTTCCGTCTCCTCAGGCTCGATCAGCTGCTTGACGAACCGTTTCGTAATCGGTTGCTGCGGGTTGCGGAACACATGCAGCACTTCGCCTTGCTCGACGATTCGGCCGCTTTCCATCACCGCAACGCGGTCGCAAATTTTGCGGATGACGTGCATTTCATGGGTGATCAGCACAATCGTCAGCCCGAGACGCTTGTTGATGTCAACGAGCAAGTCCAAAATCGCATCGGTCGTCTGCGGGTCCAACGCCGATGTCGCCTCGTCGCACAGCAAGACTTTCGGGTTGTTGGCGAGCGCCCGGGCGATGCCGACCCGCTGCTTTTGCCCGCCGCTCAGCTGCGACGGGTAGGCATCCTCGCGCCCGGAAAGGCCGACAAGCTCGATCAATTCATCCACCGCTTGTTCCGCTCCTCTTTCGGGACGCCGGCAATTTCAAGCGGAAAGGCAATGTTTTCCCTGACTGTGCGAGACCAAAGCAAGTTGAAATGCTGGAAAATCATCCCGATTTCTTGGCGCGCCTTGCGCAGCTCCCGCCCTTTCACGCGCGTCATATCGCGCCCGGCGACGACCACCCGGCCGCTCGTCGGCTTCTCGAGCCCATTGAGCAAGCGGATGAGCGTGCTTTTCCCAGCGCCGCTGTAGCCGATAATGCCGAAAATTTCTCCTTCGCGAATCTCAAGCGACACATTGTCGACTGCCGTGACCGAACCGTTGGCCGCTTGATAGATTTTCGTCACTTGTTCGAGTGTAATCATCGTTTCACCTTCCTCCCCAAGCGGCAGAGCGCAAAAAGAAAACCTTTCTGCCCGCAGAGAACAGAAAGGTATTGTGCACCATTCCGTCTCTTATCTCTCAAAGCAGGCCGCTTTGTGTGAATTGGCACCATTTCAGCACATGCGCTGACGGTTGCCGGGCTTCATTGGCACATCCCTCCACCTCTCTTGATAAGAGCGCAACAATCGCCTATTCAATTGACTACGAATGTGATTGTATCATTGTCTGTCGAAGCGTGTCAACATCTTTTTTATCCGAGAGTCAGTCAAGACTTTGT
>NZ_ATCO01000122.1:0-3091 GCF_000422025.1 Geobacillus sp. WSUCF1
CCGTATACAACATTGATGTTCTTATATATGAAACTATCAAAAAATTTTTTTATTTTTTCTCCGTAAATATCTGAAAATACCTTCTTAATATGTTATGATATAAGAAATATTGTTCTTTTATATGAAACTATCAAAAAGGGGA
Organism: Geobacillus sp. WSUCF1; assembly: GCF_000422025.1. NCBI lineage: Bacteria > Bacillati > Bacillota > Bacilli > Caryophanales > Anoxybacillaceae > Geobacillus > Geobacillus sp. WSUCF1. The sequence goes on from NZ_ATCO01000122.1 coordinate 143, forward strand.
TAGACTCAATGAAGCACACTGCCGAAGACTATTTGCTTTCATCCGTCAAAAATGCTCTTCGCATTTTGCGCAGCTTCTCACTGGATGAACCGGAAAAAAAAGTGACGGAATTAGCCTCTTCCCTTGGATTGTCAAAAAGCACGGTCAGCCGTCTTCTTCACACATTGGCCAGCGAAGGGTTCGTGACAAAAGATCCGGAAACGCAAAAATATCGGCTGGGCTTGACCATTTTGCAATTGAACACGGTGTTGACATCTCATTTAGAAATCAACCGGGAAGCGCAACCGATACTGGAACAGCTAGTTGATGACTTGCAGGAAACGGCGCACCTTGCCATGCTTGACGACCAGAGCGTGATCTACATCCACCGAGTCGAAAGCCGTCAGCCTGTCCAAGCTCTTTCACACGTCGGCCGACGAAATCCGCTTCATTGCACAAGCTCAGGCAAAGTGTTGCTCGCCCACCAAAAAGAGGAGGACATTGAGGCTTACATCCAGCATGGATTGACCCAATTCACGTTGAACACGATGACGGATCCTCGCATATTGCGCGAGGCATTGCATGCCATTCGCCGGCAAGGCTATGCCATCAGCATCGAGGAACTCCGCGAAGGGGTCGCTTCCATCGCAGCGCCGATCCGCGACTACACTGGAAAAGTCGCCTACGCTCTCAGCGTGATCGGACCAGTTCACCGTTTTCATCCATACGATCCTACAGTCATCGCCAAAGTAAAACGCGCAGCAAGTGAGATTTCAGAAAAAATCGGCTACTGGCCGTCGTCCTCATCAACAAGACAGTCGATATAATGGTTCTAGAGAACCGGTGATTTAACAGAGAACCATCAAATACTTTCTCTATTTCTCTAATAACTGAAAAACAGTGCAGAAAAAGTCTTTGGTTTGTAATCATGAACCGATGATTTTCAAGAAATTATTGTTTTTCACCAGCCTTTTTCTAGAAAGGAGAAAAAGCTATGGGAAAATGTTTTGATATCCATACGCATTTCATTCCCCCCGAAGTGATGCGGTGGCTGAAAGAGGAACAAACCCATATCTCTGTTCATTGGGATGACAAGGAAAAGATGTTGACCATCAACCGTCAGTGGGGGTTTCGCCTAAAGGAGGAATTCATCGATCTTCATGCTTATCTCGAGGCGCAGCGGCGGGCGGGCGTTTCCCATTCGCTCCTCTCTCCCATTCCGCAGCTGTTTTTATATGACGCGGAAGCCGCCGTCACCAACGAACTGGCGCGCCTTTACAACGATGCGCTATGCCGATTGGCCGCAACCCATTCTGATCGCTTATCGGCCTTGGCGACCGTGCCGCTCAATGACCCAGAACAGGCAGCTTTAGAATTACGGCGAGCGATGAAAAACAGGTTAAAAGGGGCGATCATCGGACCATCTGTCGAACAGAAGCTTCTCACCGATGATTCGTTTATTCCATTTTGGGAAGAAGCCAATGCACTAGGCGCTATTCTGTTCATTCATCCGCTTCTTTGCGACGACCCACGCCTAAAAAGACGGCGAATGGCAAATTTGATTGGCGTCCCTTGGGAAACGACCATTTGCGCTACTGACTTGCTGCTTGGCGGCTGGCTCGATCGCTACCCGCACGTCCGCATTTTATTGGCCCATGGCGGCGGCTTTCTTCCTTATCAAATTGGACGGTTACAAAAAGGGTATGACGTATGGCAACCGGTGGCTTCTTTACTGCAAGCCCCACCAACCGACTATTTGCGCCGCTTTTGGTTTGACACCGTTGTTTGGGATTATCGCGTGCTGCAACTATTGATTGACCTCGTCGGCCAAGATCGGGTGCTTCCAGGCTCGGATTTTCCGTTCGACTTATCACAATGGCCGCCTGTACAGCCAAGCCTTGAATCCATCCAAGCTTTCTTAAGCTTGTCATAGTAAAAAAACAAAAGGGGGCAGATGTTCGTCTCGCCCCCTTTTGTGCTGCGGCTATGCGTCGCCTAAAGCCTAAAATAGATATAATTGTTCATCACCCATGCCTAACGGGCAATGCCCATATTCAAATACGCGCAGAAGCGCCCGAAACGGATTTGATCCCCATCCGTCAAGGTCGGCAACAGATTCCCAGGCGCAAGCCATTCCACCGATATACATGACCGAGCAGACAGCCGTCTTTACCACTGATGAGCCGTATTGATGGAAAGCACGATACGCCGCATCAAAACAATGATGAAATAAACGGGCTGGAACTTCGTCGACCAGCCTAGTCAAACATCCTTCTCTCCCTGCAACAGCCGTCGCTTGCTTCATGTGCTCCGGGATGGGAAACAAAGAGCGCCATAACGGGCTTTTCGCCAAGTTCATCTTTGCTAAAGAAGGGACAATCGTTCCTTCTTCTAGCCAATGGATATGATAATGATACTGCTTCAAATCAAAACTAGCCATCCATTCACGAATCGCTTCTTCTGCCTCTTTCCGATAATGTGGAGTGCCTGCATTAACAAACCAATCTATGTTTAACAGTCCAGAAAGGACAGAAATCACTTGCTCAGTCCGCGGGCCATATTTCTCTTTTTCCATCTGCCACAACGTAGTCATGATTCTCCTCCTAGTTGTTTTAGAACTATGTCTGAGACTCTACTGAACGAGAAGACAACTGTTCAACCAACACTTGTTTCACATTAGTAGGAATCGGAACAGCTTTTGGCCTCCCATCAGCAAATGATGCCTATGCTCTCATCTCATACCCAACAGCAACCACTGTTTCATGTTCATAAAACTCGTGGACAATTTGAAATACCTTCTCCCGCACTTCCGTAATCGATGAACCAATACGGACTTCTTCACCAAACACTAACGGGAAGCGAAACTGGCATTTGGCCTCCAAAATCGGCAATCCTATCTTCTGTTCAAATAGTTATTGTTGTTGGATAGCCAAGTTCAGCAAAAAAATGATGCGTCGCTTCGTCCATCCA
>NZ_ATCO01000123.1:0-4054 GCF_000422025.1 Geobacillus sp. WSUCF1
AAAAAAAGAGGGGTCTGGTACGGAAAATGTGTAAAAAACCACTTTCCACCTATTCCTCCCGCTCCCATTCCTGTTTGCAATCCGGACATTGCCATTTGATTACACGATCTTTTTCCAAACTGGAAATGCCAATTTTTCTGCTAAAGTGGGTGGCATTGCCATAATGCTTTTGCAGTTCTTTTGGAATCGGATCTCCTTGCAAATTAGCGCCGCAGTAGGGGCAGAATTCTTTGCTATTCTCCATTTTCCTCTTCTCCTTTCTTATCTGGTCTATTTATTCGATTATATTTTTCTCTTGGGTGTATTCGTACTTCTTCCCGTTTCCTTTTCATTTCATTACCAAATATACGGATGAGCGGAATAATAAGTTTCTTTTGCTTGCCTGTATTTGAATTCTCTATCTGGGCGGCCATTATTTTATCTACCCAGTCTTCACTTTTTGTTGAGTAGATTTGTTATTTTACAGGGAGAAATTCGATGAAATGGGTTAAAAAGGGGCAAAGTGTAAGATAGAATAATAATAGATAATCGATTTTATTTTCTTTTCCTTATTATAAATTAATATAACAGAAGGCCTTTTTGGTCCAGAGAAATGGTGAAAAATCATCGGCAAGGATGTATGACGAAAACAGTCGTTGGCATTCTTGCCGATGTTTTTTATTTATCAACATTTTTGATGGAGGGATTATTTATGAATCAGTATTATGTCGTTCTTAGAACAAAAGAGAAAGATGAATTAATGGATGTCGTGGGGGCTTTGTCATTAGAGGAAGCATGGGCAATTGCCAGAATACGTTATGAAGAAAGAATGCGTGAGGGAGATAGTCTGTTTGTTTTTCCAGCGATAGGACCTCTTGCATTTGATGAGAATAATCGATTTGTTAGCAACAGCGGAGGGAATATGAAAATTATGATGAAGTTCTAAAGAAAACAAAGATGACTCCCGTTGAAGTGCAGTTCAACGGGAGTCATTTTTTTTTCGTTTCCTTTCATGGTACCGAACAATAGATCCCCATGGCCATCGAATCAAATTTACATCTTCTTCATCATGATTGCATCGCATTTGCCACTGTTAGACGTAACGACTCATCTTATCGATGTTTAGAACAGATTTTATCAAAAACGGATCAATCAGTCCGATTTGCATTAAAACCGAAAGTTGAAACAGAAGATATTCAACTATTACAAAATGATCATCCGTTATATAAATTAGCTTTGGAACTTGGGGGTACAGAAACGCAAAAAGCCACTATACCGGTGGCAATAGTAAAAGCAAATGTTCTGGAACGTATCCAAATAGAATTAGACCAAATTAATGTTGTAGATGGAACAGGCGAGAATTAGAACAGTCACTTATTCTTTTAGGTAAGCGAGAATCTGATGATTGGATAGAAATAGACCTCTATCTTTTATTTAATGGGGATTTTGAATATATAAGTACAGGTATAGAAGACCCTTCGTTTAAACGTGAAACGATCATACACGCATGAAAAATCCTGTAGGGTGTACAGTTAAAACATGATGAATGCTTGAACAAAAAGTGTATTTATTTGCGGAAATCTATAGTTTTCATTAGCTTGGTATGGGATTTATGTAAAAACTATTATTTTGGTACGGGAATTTTGTAAAAGCTCAGTACGGGATTTAAGTAAAAACTGTGGTCTCAGTGCGGAATTTTTGTAAAACGTTCCTCGGTACGGGATTTATGTAAAAAGATTTGATTTAGTACGGGAAATATGTAAAAAATAAAAATTACTATGATGAATGATTGACCGGTATCAATTTGATACTGGTTTTTTTATTATCAAATAATGTTATATCCATCCAGAAAATGTAATTTATTTTATTAAAAAATTTGGGTCAAATTAGGAGTCGGGATATAGTAATAGTCGTCTGGATAGGTCATTCTTCTAAATTTTAGAACACTTGATCTGAAGACATTTTTAAACTATTAGGTATATGAAGTTGTTCATACAGTTAACTGGGTAGGTTTTAATATACCCAGTTAACCCTATGAATCTGTGGCTCAATGTTAAATATTTTAGCTTTTCGTTTGAGCCGAATGGAAAAAATGCACTTTTAAATCGCTCAATAAAAGAAAGGTTGCATGACGGCCAATACTATTTCGATAAGTGCTGGGTTGGATGCACTTTAAATCGGCACGTCGTTACTTTCATTCGTAACGAATATTCGTATCTTTTATTTGTATCGAATGGAAATAAACGAATGGCAATGATGCAATATCATTGCGATACTAAGCGGTAAAACAGGTAACCCATATTCGTTTCTAAAAACAGAAAATGGGGATAAAAGGATTTGATAATGAACTTGAAAATGTATTCGTAACGATTGATAGATACGTATATTCGTTTCGATAGGGCATTGTAAAATCATCGATCGGTTTCCTATTGAAAAATTGCATTTATTTGTAAGGCCATCGGTTAAGTATAGATTGATCAAAGCATCATGATAAATTCCGAATACATTCTTTTCAGAATCCGTAGCACATCTGAAATTATATGGTTATAAATTGCCACAAATATTCTGCAAAAGTTATTAGAATTTAGCACAAGTGAAGTTATAATGTTTAAAAAAATCGGAGGTGATTTAAATGAAATTAATAGAAGCATTAGAACAATTAAACAACGGAAAATCGTTTGCAGAGGTTGCAGCCATGGCAGGAATAAATGAAAAAAACTTAGAAAGAAAACTGGCAAATGCAGCAATTGAATTTGATCAAGAAGAAAATGAATATAAATATAAAGGTATTGCACCAGAAGAATCATTGAGTAGAGATGTAAAAAGTAGAATCGTCGTTTTATTAGTTGATAAACCCTTTGTAAAAAAGAAACAAGAAAATCGAACGCCAATAAACGTTGAAGAGAATTTCGATTTGGAATATAAAATGTTCAAAGATTACTTAAAAGTAGATCATTCGTTGTTAAAAGAGAAGAAAACCTTTTTCTTAACAGAAGAAATGTATAACACAATAAAAAATCTAAGTGTAGAAAAATCATTTAAAATAAATGCACTAGTAAATGTTTTGCTGGAAAGAGGGTTGGAATATTACAAGGTTGATTTAAAAGAAAAGGATGGCTGACTATTGGTAATATTTCTGTTTTAAATTTACTGCCTGAAATAACAGCATGAACATAACTAACTGGTTTATGTTTCATGCTGTTTATTTTTTAATCTTCTATTTTTCTTATGCCTACTAATTTTGAATATAGGCGATAAGAAATCGATAGACAACAATTAGGTATAGTTGAACAACATCGTCTTTCAATTTTTTTCGTTCTTCTATTTCTTCTTCCGTCAGGATTTCTTGTAATTCCAGTTCTTTGGCCATAGCTATGTATTCTTCGTATAGTTCGATTAATGTTTCTTTCTCGGCTTCCATGCCTTCGACATATTTGGATTCTGGTATGCTATTGACCTCTAACCACTCGGCTATCCGATTCAAGTTCCACTTTTTGTTAGCAACCAGCTTCGTGGCAAAATACATATCCTATCCGCAACGCAAACATATCCATTTAAAACTCCAAAAAAGATGCCGCAGTAATATATGCTGTCCGCTTGTTCCCATCCACAAAATACTGATTGTGGTTAAAGTATGCATATATACAGCAGCTTTTTTTAATAAACCCGGTTTGTACCCAAGGCTGTCGATGAGATTTGGCTCATGTTCTCCCGACAAACCTCCGAATGTTTTTAAGGCCATATCATGGAACATTCGGATATGTTTCGGCTCTAAAGGTTCAATGCTCAATTTTTACTCAACCTCTTTAAACCTTTGAGGTTTCTGCGAATGACTTTGGCAGCAACTTTTTGAAGCCTTACATCTTTGTCATTTTTTCCAGTAGCTTTTTTCATTTCATCCTCCTGAATGATTGCGACTTGTTGCAACATATATATGCCCTCTTTCTCGTTATTATTGCTTATCATAGCATATATTTATCTCATTTAACAGAAAAAAAGAAGGAGCTACATACTAATTTAGCTCCGATGCATTTTCAACTCACATTTCGCACCCTCCAACGAAAATCGGGAGGAT
>NZ_ATCO01000124.1:0-34544 GCF_000422025.1 Geobacillus sp. WSUCF1
CGGGGTGATGACACACCCCTAAGCTTGGGCGTTGTCCGAACCAGAAATGGATGAGGGCGCAAACGACCCAAGAATCCCACGCCCTTTAGGCGTGTGGAGTGTCAACGAATGATTGGCTCGGTTGTTGGGTTGTGAATCCCAAAGTGTAAAGCAGGTGGTGTTCGGCCTTCCTCTGCGCTAAAGCGTGACGGGGAAAGCTGCTTTTTCGCCCCTCAATCATAGACGAGAAAGGAGGAAGCGCCTATTCCCGCTTGATGGGGATATGGTGCGCCCATGATGAATGTTTCCATCCCACCGATCCACCGTGAAATGGTTGAACAAGCGCGTGCCTATATCGATCAATTGACCAAACCGCCCGGCAGCCTCGGCCGTCTTGAAGAAGTGGCGGCAACGCTTGCCGGCATGACCGGGGAGCTGCTTCCACGCGTCACTCCGCCCGGAGTGCTCGTGTTTGCGGCCGACCATGGCGTCACGGAAGAAGGGGTGTCTGCTTATCCGGCCGAAGTGACGGCGCAAATGGTGTACAACTTTGCCAACGGCGGAGCGGCGATCAACGCCTTCAGCCGGCAAATCGGCGCGTTGCTTCAGGTGATTGATGTCGGTGTCGCCGTGCCGATTGCTGATGAGCGCGTCATTCAGAAAAAGGTGCGCCCGGGAACGAACAATTTCGCCCAAACGGAAGCGATGACGCCGTCCGAGGCTGAACAGGCGCTTCATGTCGGTTACGAACAGGCGGCGTCCATCATTGAACAAGGCGTCCGCACGCTCATTGTCGGCGAAATGGGCATCGGCAATACGACCGCCGCGAGCGCCTTATTGGCCACGTTGACCGATGAGCCGCTTGAGCGCATCGTTGGCAAAGGAAGCGGCATTAAGGAGGAAATGCTTGCCCATAAACAGGACGTGATCCGACGGGCGCTCTTGCTTCATCGACCGGATCCGGCGAAGCCGCTTGAATGGCTTTCGCAAATCGGCGGGTTGGAGATCGCTGCTATGGCCGGGGCGATGCTGGCAGCCGCCGAACGGCGCATCCCGATTTTGCTTGACGGTTTTATTTGCACGGTGGCTGCCCTTGTGGCCCGCCAGTTTGCCGTGAACGTCACAGACTATATGATTGCCGGCCATCGTTCGCAAGAGCCGGGGCACAGTATAGCCCTTCGTTTGCTAGAGAAGGAGCCGCTTTTGGATCTCGGCATGCGCCTTGGCGAAGGAAGCGGCGCGGCGGTAGCGTTTCCGCTCTTGATTTCAGCAACGGCGATGGTGAACGAAATGGCGACGTTCGCCTCGGCGGGCATTTCCACAGCCAATGCGAAAGGGGAGAAGGGGCGATGACCGTCGGCAAAGTGTATTTAGTCGGCGCTGGGCCGGGGGATGAAAAGCTCATCACGGTTTACGGCCGCGAATGCCTAGAACGGGCGGATGTCATTATTTACGACCGGCTCATCAACCGTAAGCTGCTGCGCTACGCGAAGCCGGACGCTGAGCTTCTTTACTGCGGCAAAGAGCCGGGAAAACATGACACGGTTCAAGAACAAATTCATGAGCTGCTCGTTTGGCATGCGCAACAAGGAAAAACGGTCGTCCGCTTAAAAGGCGGCGATCCGTGCATTTTTGGCCGCGTTGGTGAAGAGGCGGAAGTGTTGGCGAAAGCCGGAATTCCGTTTGAAATCGTTCCAGGGGTGACATCCGGCATTGCTGTGCCGGCGTACGCCGGCATTCCGGTCACCCACCGTGATTACGCCGCCTCGGTGGCGATGGTCAGCGGGCATCGGAGTGAGCGGATCGATTGGGAGGCGCTGACTCGAGGATGCGATACGATCATTGTCTACATGGGAGCGGCCAACTTGTCGGATATTTGCGGCCGGTTGATGGCGGCCGGAAAGCCGTCGGATACGCCGGCGGCCATCATTGAATGGGGGACGACCGAGCGGCAGCGCACGGTGGCGGCGACGCTTTCGACGCTGTCAGACGAGGCGGAACAGGCGGGCATTTCCCATCCTGCCATCATCATCATCGGCGATGTCGTTCGTCTGCGTGAGACGCTCCAATGGTTTCCGGAGCGGCAAGGGGGCGTGGTCGATGCCGACGCCTCGTCATAGCGGGCGTGTCATCGTTTATACGGGCGACGGAAAAGGAAAAACGACGGCCGCATTGGGGCTTGCCCTGCGTGCCGTCGGCCGGGGAATGAACGTCGCGATTTTGCAGTTTGTGAAATCGCCGGAACGGACATACGGCGAGCAGTTGGCCCTAGAGCGTCTTGGCGTCGACGTCCGTCAGCTCGGCGCCGGCTTCACATGGACGAAAACGCCGGACATCCACCGCGAAGCATTGAAGCGTGCCTGGGCGGTGGCCAAAGAATATGTGTATTCCGGACGGTATGACATGATTGTGCTCGATGAACTGAACAATGTGTTGGCCATTGACCGCTTTCCCGTTGAAGATATCGTATCAGTCGGCGAGGTGCTCGAGCTGATCCGCACGCGCCCGCCGTCGCTCCATCTTGTCATCACGGGGCGCGCGGCGCGCCCGGAGCTGATGGCGGCTGCCGATATCGTGACGGAAATGAAGCTCATCAAGCATGACTATGAACAAGGAAGGACCGCGATGAAAGGGATTGAATTTTAGAAGCAAAAAGAGGCTGTCTCAAAAGGTTGGTTTTCTTTCGATAAAGTACAATATATGGTTTTCGGACAGCATTTTGCGCGTATATATACAGTAATAAGCAAAGGGGCTGACCCAAAAGGGTAATTTTCTTTAACAAAACACAACATATTGTTTCTTAATGATTGTTTTATACCTATATACGGTAATGAGAAAGGGTGTCTCGATCCTTTTGGGACACCCTCTTCTTTTTGTGGGTTAGGCATTTTCATCGGTTTTGTCATTTTGGATTTTGTTTTGCCGACGTCCTTTGCTGTTATCGCCGGAAACCGGGCCGCGAAGCAAGGCCATCGGATCTTGCGTTGGCGCGTTTTGATTGCGGCTGCCGTTGTTTGGGCGTTTCGTCATGAGCTCCACCTCCTTTGGCTGCCGTTGTCATACGTTTAGCATGGACGATGCCTTCATTCCTATGCATGGTTGTCTACAGCCCAGCATAAAAAAAGCGGGAAGCGTTCGTGTTCCCGCTGCAAGCCGGCCGGATGCTGGCAAACACGGCGGCCGGATGAAGGCAATCAGTGATTTCGGTTAGTAGGCATATCCGCCCAAGCAGGCACATCCAACAATAATCAACAAAATAAACAGAACGACAATCAACGCAAAGCTGTTTCCATGCCAAGCGCCCATCATGTTCACCTCCTGGTGGAATCTATCGTATTGTATGTCAAAAAAAACTAAAAGAACAGGGCGATTGTCGAAACACGAAAACAATCGGCCAAAATGAGAAAAACGCCTTGCATATGTTTCAGCAAGGCGTTTTTTCGGGATGGTTCAACATGATTGCATATATTGATTTCATTCCCATTCATAAGGCGTTTCTTGATACACGTAATAGTTCAGCCAGTTGACAAACAGCAAGTTGGCATGCGAGCGCCATGTGTTCAGCGGTGGCTGGCTTGGGTCATCATTGGGAAAGTATGATTCCGGGATGTGAATCGGCAGCCCTTTCGCCAAGTCGCGTTCATATTCTTCTTTGAGCGTTGTCGCATCATATTCTGGATGGCCCGTTAAGAAAATGCGGCGCCCGTCGTTCGATGCGACGAGGCAAACGCCGGCTTTGTCAGACATGGACAAAATGGTGAGATCCGGCACTTTTTCGATGTCTTCGCGCTTGACGTCTGTATGGCGGGAGTGCGGCATGCGGAACACATCGTCAAAACCGCGCAATAGTTTTACGTTTTTCACTTCCACCGTATGGTTGAACACACCGAAGCATTTTTCCGGCAATGGGTATTTCGGAATGCCGTAGTGATAGTATAAGCCAGCTTGTGCCCCCCAACAAATGTGCAACGTTGACGTGACGTTCGTTTTCGTCCATTCCATAATTTCCGTCAATTCTCCCCAATAGTTGACCTCTTCAAACGGCATTTGCTCGACCGGCGCTCCGGTGATGATCATCCCGTCGAACTTGCGATGGCGAATGTGCGGGAAAATCGTGTAAAATTGTTCTAAATGATGTTTGCTTGTCGTTTTCGGCTCATGGGTCGCCGGGCGCAAAAAGGTGACGTTCACTTGCAGCGGCGAGTTGCCAAGCAGCCGCAGCAACTGTGTCTCTGCTTTTTCTTTTTCGGGCATCAAGTTTAAAATGATGATGTTGAGCGGACGGATGTCTTGCGAATACGCCCGTTCTTCGTCCATCACGAAAATGTTTTCTTGTTCGAGTATTTCTTTCGCCGGCAAGTCTTTTGGAATGTTGATTGGCAATGGTGTCCCCTCCGTTTCTGTCTCGTTACTAAATACCTTAATTATAAAAACTTTGTCAACATTCTTCAATTGATTTTTTGAACCTTAAAACAGCTTGTGAACAAAAAGGGGGAATCCCGATTGGATCCGACCGCCTTTGACAATTTAAAAACGGTGTTGGAAGGAGCGATATATGACGCGGACTTGCAAGGGCGCATTGCCGTGGTCGATCGCCGCGACCTTGTCGATTTGGCTCGTTTGTTCCGGGAGTACGCCATTTCATTTCGGCTGAATGATGCGCCCGATCCGCTCGTCGTCTGCACCGCGCGGCTTTCGCTTGATTTTGCTGAGCTGGTCAATGAGCGGCTCTATCACGGCCGGGCCGGCTGCCGGCTCGCTCTTCTGTTTACCCTTCCGGTTCGCCGCTCGTCCGTTTGTGCGCTCATTGAAGGAACGCTGCGGACGATTTGGGGCAAGGAGCGAATCATCCGGCAAACGCTCCGCTTTCCGTTTCCGCATGAACACGGCCCGTATGAAAATGAAGCCGTGGTCGAATTTGCACGCCTCATTTATGAGGAAAACGCCGCCGATTTGCCGGAGATGGTGCCGTATATGGTTTCATCACTTGAACAATTGCAGCTGTTCGCCGGGCAGTAGTGGCGCAAAAAGTGGAAACAAACGGTGAAATCCGCTATGATAGGGATGAGGTGAAAAATCATGAGTGTATATGAATTCAGCGCCAAAACCATTCGCGGAGAGGAACAACCGCTTTCCGTCTATCGAGGCAACGTGCTGTTGATTGTCAACACGGCGAGCCGATGCGGATTTACCCCGCAGTATAAAGAACTGCAGGAGCTGTATGACGAATATCGCGATCGCGGGTTTGTTGTGCTCGGCTTTCCGTGCAACCAGTTCGGCGGCCAAGAGCCGGGGACGGAAGAGGAAATTGAGCAATTTTGCCAGTTGAATTACGGTGTGACGTTCCCGCTGTTTGCGAAAGTGGATGTGAATGGCGATAACGCCCATCCGCTGTTTCAATATTTGAAAGAAGAGGCGCCGGGGGCATTGGGAACAAAGGCGATCAAATGGAATTTCACGAAGTTTTTAGTCGACCGCAACGGCAAGGTTGTTGCTCGTTTCGCACCGCAAACAAAGCCAAGCGAGCTGAGAAAGGAAATTGAAAAGCTGCTGTAAGGCAAGGAGGGGTAACGCTTGCGCATTCAAGCGATTGAGCCGACGCCAAGCCCGAACACGATGAAAATATTGCTTGATGAAGAATTGCCTTCCGGCACGCGCCATAACTACAAACCGGACAACATTGGCGAAGCGCCGCCGCTTATTCAAGCATTGATGCGCATTGACGGAGTGAAAGGCATTTACCATGTCGCTGATTTTTTGGCTATTGAACGCCATCCGAAATACGACTGGCGCGACATTTTGGCGAAAGTGCGCGAAGTGTTCGGCGAGAAAGTGGATGACGGCGCCGAGACAAAGCCGAAAGGAAACGAACATTTCGGCGAAGTGAAAGTGTTCGTGCAAATGCTGTACGGTCTGCCGATGCAAGTGAAGCTTGTCGATGGGGAGCGCGAACACCGCGTCGGGTTGCCGAAACCGTTTATGGACGCGGTCATTGAGGCGCAAAAATACGCAGGAAATGTTGTGCTTGAGCGCAAATGGGTCGAAAAAGGAGTGCGCTACGGCACGTTTGAGGAAATCGGCCGCGAAATAGTCGATGAGCTGTCGGCAGCCTATCCGCCCGAGCGGCTGGAGCGGATCGTCAACATGTTCCGCCGCGGCGAGCAGGAAAAAACGGTGCAAAAGCGTCCAAGCCTCAAAGTGACGAGCGAGATGCTCGATGACCCGGATTGGCGCAAACGGTATGCCGCGCTCGAACAGATGGCCGAGCCGACCGAGGACGATATCCCGGTGTTGGCCAAGGCGCTCAAGGATGAAAAAATGGCGATTCGCCGCCTGGCGACGGCGTATCTCGGCATGATCGGCGGCAAAAAGGTGCTTCCGTATTTGTATGAAGCGTTAAAAGATCCTGCTGTCGCTGTCCGCCGCACCGCCGGCGACTGTTTGTCCGACATCGGCGATCCGGAGGCCATTCCGGCCATGATCGAAGCGCTAAAGGACGAAAGCAAGCTCGTCCGTTGGCGCGCGGCCATGTTTTTGTACGAAGTCGGCGACGAATCGGCGCTGCCGGCGTTGAAAGCGGCGGAAAACGATCCGGAGTTTGAAGTGAGCTTGCAAGTGAAAATGGCCATTGAACGGATCGAAGGCGGCGAAGAAGCGAAAGGGTCTGTGTGGAAGCAAATGACGGAGAGCCGGAAGAAAGAAAACGAAACAGAACAGTAAACCAGGCGCGCCCATCGGTGCGCCTGTTTTTATGATCGAAAAGAGTACGGCTGTTACGTCGTCACAGTAGTGTTGGAGCTTGGAGCGAATTGGACAATTTCGAGCACAACCGGGGTGTTAGCTGGAATCGAGCCGCTTCCGGTCGGGACGGTAATGGACAGTGACCCGACGCCGGTAGCTCCTGGGGTGTACGTCGATATCCCTTCCATTTGCAAAACGCCGTTAATGTACACGTTAAAGTAGCTATTGTTAGTTGCCAATGCTGGCAGCTGTGTCGCTTGGCTGCCGTCGTCTTGCAAAAAGCTGGCTGCGTCGATCGTTAAGGTTGCTCCTTCTGCTGTTTCAGCTGTTGTGATGTAAAAAAATCTTGCGACGTCTGGTGCAACCTCTGTCGTGGTAGTAGCGGCGACAAACAATTTAATTAATTGCAAAGCCATACAATCTCCCCTTCTCCATTTTGTGTTTAACATGCTGTGGCCCCGAAGCTGAGCCAATTATCATCCGTTCTTTTTAGTATCTGGAACTCTGTTGGCAATCAGCCGGTGCCATAGGTTCATTTTATTGTATGGATTAATTACAGAGGATGGCTCGGCGATTGCCGTAATGGGAGAAAAATGATGTTTTTGCCCTGCTATACCAGCCTGTTTTACCAGTGAATTTGAATTATGAAACAAACATTTTAAACGAATTTGGTCGTTTTATGATCCTGTTATAATAGACGGAATTAAGTGGAATATAGTGATTTTTTACTACCGTTCATTAACCTGCCATTTTGTTTGCTATTCACTTTGAAGATGGGAGGTGAATATACTAATGCAAAATATCTTGCGGAGTGAAATGATCACGAAACAATATGGTGTGTTTGGGTGAGCAAACGAATGAAACGGACATCTTCAACAGCAAAACATGTGATTGCTGCTTCCAAAGTATACGATTGGACCCATGCTGTACTGACCATTCCCCTCCGTGTGGCGCTCCACTTCCCTCCGCGTGTCTTGCAGGCGGAAACGTACCAGTATAACACCATATCAGACGGAGTGAAAACCGTCTATACAGACGGCGATGAACTGAGAGAGTACGGCGACCGCGGTATTTTAGATCCGAAACATGTATCATGGATCAACTTGTTTATTAATGGGGTGCTGCAACCGGAAAAACTGTATGAGGTGGAAAAGGGGAAACTGACGTTGAAAACAGCCGAGCCGCCGCCAAAAGGTGCGCCGATTATTCTTCAATTTATTACCATTAAAATGGGCTTCTAAATTTTTTGCCCCTCCAGCTGCGGATTTGGTTCTTAGAAAAGAGTGTTTTCAACAATGGTGAAGCCTTGGAGAGAGCTCCAAGGCTTGGCTCGTCATCCCCTGAAATATTGTTCGATAAAATCTTTAACAAGAGGAGAGAGTTCGTTTGGCAATTCATGAAAAGGGAAGAATTTCACTTCCAGCGATTCTTCCCCGTCTTCTTTCAGTTCTCCACCGCGGATATCACGGGTGAGATAAACAACAGTGACTGGGTAATATTGATCTCCATTAGGCAGCCGAACAAAATATTTTTTTCCAGAAAACACATCGACTAGTTCCAGTTTGCCGATTTCCAGCCCTGTTTCTTCCCACACTTCCCGCCGGGCTGCTTCTTCTGCGGACTCCCCCAACTCCAACAAACCGCCGGGCAGTCCCCATAAGCCGTCGCGGCGTTTCTGCAATAAAATCCGCCCGCATTCATCGGTGACAGCGACCCCGGCTCCCGCCAAGATGATCGGCCGGGTTCCAATGATTTTTCGCAGTTCTTCAATGTATCCCATGTGCACGCTCCTTTCATGGCCATCGATGGCATAGTATATGTTTGGTCGCTGACAATGGCCGCGGCGGTTGATAGAAAGCGAAACGAAATCGCTCGTTTGATGGCGGCCAAACGGGTGCGTTTAGCCCCGTTTGTTCTGAATGATGCCGTTTAGAGACATGCGGCCGTGGACGGTTCTCTTCATTGATTTTTCAAACGAAAATATAGTATGCTGATAGCGCAGCGATGATGAATGTGGAGGGATGAGGGCAATGTCAATGGCTTACGAAGACTATATGCGCCAACTCGTGCAGCCGATGCGCGATGAACTTGTCCGCGCCGGTTTCCGCGAATTGCGCACAAGCGAAGAAGTCGAGCAGTTTATGAAACAAGTGGAAGGAACGACGTTTGTTTTTGTCAACTCAGTGTGCGGCTGCGCCGCTGGATTGGCGCGCCCCGCGGCGACGCAGGCGGTGTTGCGGAGCGAGAAAAAGCCGGACCATTTGGTGACGGTGTTCGCTGGCCAGGATAAGGAAGCGACAGCGAAAATGCGCGAGTACTTTGTCGGTTATCCGCCGTCTTCGCCGTCGATGGCGCTCTTAAAGGGGAAAGAAGTCGTTCACTTCATTCCGCGCGAAGACATCGAGTTTCACTCGATGGAGGACGTGATGGAAAATATTTTGGCTGCGTTTGACAAATATTGCGGTTGATGCCCAACGCCTTCCCCGGCCTTGCATACCGCTGCCGGCGCCGGGGAACGATAAGGGCGGAGGTGATCGGCGTGCCGAAGCGGAAAAAAGACCGTTCGAAAACGGGCGTCAGCGCCCCAGATGTTCGAGGGCAAGGCACGACGGAGACGGAGACAGGCGCCTTCGAGCTTGACTCTGCCCGCAAAAAAACAAAAATCGATTAAAAAGGAGCTCCCGATGCGGGGCTCCTTTTGTCGTTTTCATGCGCAAACTCCCTTCGCATCCAACAGAATGCCAAGGGAGCTGGATGGATCGCCAAGAGCGTTTAGGCGTTGGCGATACAACTATAAATAAAGTAAAGCAATGTAATGAGGCTGGCCGCAAAAAAGATCGTGTTCATGTTTCATTTTTCCCGCCTTTCTGTCTATATTTTCGCTGAGAATCTATGATACACTATTCATGTGAACTACCCCCACTTCGCTTTGCTTGAAGTGGGAGCTTCTCAGTTCCACGACGAAAGCATTCTTTCGTCTCCCTGAGCGTGACTTCGGGTCGTCCCAACCCTAGGCATCCGACGATTCGGAGTTCTTTCGCGCCTTGGATATTTTACGCATGGAAGGCTTTGCTTGGTTTTCGCATTGGATATTCTCCATGCAACCCCCTATATCCAGTTCACAAAGAACATGATATACCTTGATTTTATCATGTGTTTTGGCTGACGCCAACCGACATCCATTTGCCGCTGATCGCTGGGCTGCGACCTTCACGCGGTTGAAGCGGGTGTCTTCTTTCGGAACTATGATAAAAGTATATACCAACAAAAGCAAAAAGAAAATGCAGTTTTGGTCTTGTCAAGGGAGAGGAAGACGAAATGAAAAAAGCGAAACGAATGAACGCGTTTTCGGCATCGATTTTCGCCGAGTTGACGGCGTATCGTCAAAAGCAGCGCCACCTTCATGACGAGTGGATCGACTTGAGCGTTGGCAGCCCGGATTTGCCCCCGGCGCCGTTTGTGCGTGAGGCGATCGCCCGCTACGCCAACGAGCCGAATGCGTACGGCTACACATTAAAGGGCATTCGCGAGTTTCATGAAGCGGTCGCCGATTATTATCGGACGGCGCATGGCGTCGTGCTCGATCCAGAGACGGAAGTGACGTACGTCATCGGGTCACAAGACGGGCTCGTTCATTTGCCGATGGTGTTCGCTGACCGGGGGGATGTCATTTTATTGCCGGATCCCGGGTACCCGGCGTATGCGGCGGGGGTGGCGATGGCGGAAGCGATGCCGTATTTTCTGCCGCTGAGGGAGGAAAACCGCTTTTTGCCGGATTTGCGTGCGATCCCGGAGGACATCGCCAAACGGACGACGATCATGTTTATCAACTTCCCTGGAAATCCGGTTCCAGCTGTAGCGACAGAATCATTTTATCGCGAAGTGGTCGAGTTTGCGAAGCGGTACGATATCCTCGTTGTTTCCGATTTTGCTTACGGCGAGCTGTATTATGACGGAAACAAACCGGTGAGTTTTCTTTCTGTTCCAGGCGCAAAGGACGTTGGCGTGGAGATCAATTCGTTGTCAAAAAGCTACAACATGGCCGGCTGCCGGGTCGGCTACTTGTGCGGAAATGCCGAGGTGATTCGTGCGTTTGCCGAGTTCAAGTCCAATTTGGATTACGGAATTTTTTGGCCGCTGCAAAAAGCGGCCGCGGAAGTGCTCCGCCATGGCGCCGGCTTTTGCGCCCAGAGCCGCATGATGTATCAGGCGCGCCGCGATGTGCTCGTGGATGGACTCGCTGACATCGGTTGGACGGTTGACCGTCCGCAAGCCGGCATGTTCGTGTGGGCGAAAATTCCGGACGGATGGACGTCGCTTTCGTTTGCGAAGGCGCTCATCGACCAAGCCGGCGTCGTTGTGACGCCTGGGCACGCGTTTGGGCCGAGCGGCGAAGGGTATGTGCGCATCGCCCTTGTCCAGCCGGAAGAAGTGTTGCGCCGGGCGGTCGCAAAATTAAAAGCGACCGGCTTGTTCGCGTCTCCGGCCGCTGATCGGCGGTAGCGGGAGGTGAAGGCGATGAAGCTGCCGTCTTGGCTTCGAAAAACGCTTGTTGCCGCCATTACCGTCTGCACGTTTGGACTCGTCACACCGCCCGCTTCGCTGCTCGCGTCCAAAGAGCCGCCGTCAGATGATGCATCGTCTTCCGACTGGCAGCACAGTCCAACAAGTCGTGCCGAGGAAGCGGTTTCGTTGACGCGAGCTCAATTCATTGAGCGGACGATGGAAAAGGCCGTTGCCCAGTCCCATGAAAAATTCGGCCGCAAAATCGCTCCGGTCATTGAAGATGAGTTTCGCGCCGTCATTTTGCCGCGCATGGAAGAAGTGATCGCCGAGCTTGCCGATCGTTATCCGGAAGAGGAGCTCCGCTATTTGGCTGTTTCGGAAAATCCGTCCGGCGGGCAAGGGGAGCGCATTTTTCATTTGTATCGGGCGGATACGGGAGAGGATTTGATCCGCTTTCACGTCCGCCGCGAGCATCCGCCGCAAGACGGATATTGGTTTCAGTTTCACTATCATACATGCGATGATGGGTTTCAAGCCCATCATGAACTCGGGAAAATCTACTGGTCAAAAAATACGCCGCCGAACTGGCGTACATAATCGCCTACGGTTCTTTCCTGATTTTGCGCGTTTTTTCCCGCTTCGTTCTATGATATGATTTTCATAGATTGAAAGAAGCGGGGGAACCACGATGAAACGGCTGTTCACTAGTTTGTTGGCGGCGCTGTTCGCCGTTCCGCTTCTATCGTTCTCACCGTATCCGGCTGCCCATGGCGTGCTGCTTGAAGAAAGCAGCCTTGGCCTTAGGGGTGTTCCGTCTCATGATGTGCTTGGCCGCATCATCATCGTGCCGGAGACGGAGTTTTCCGCCTCTGAAGCGAATGAAATGATCCGGACGCTCGCCCACATTGATCGCACGATTTTAGAGCAGGCGGCGGACCACCATATTTACATCCAACTGTTGACCGGCCCGATCACCGATGAGCCGACGGCCCGCCATTTGCGCGGAAAAACGCCGCGCGGTTATATGCCGGGTTCGAAAACATGGGATGACGTGCCGGGCATCGGCGGGGCGCATTTAGTGCTTGTCCGCCTCGGCCATAGCGAAAAAGGAAAAGGGCATGGCTCGGTCAATTTGGAGCTGCATGAGTTTGCTCATTCGCTCGATTACATCGTATTTGACCGCATTCATGAAACGGACGAATTTCAAGCGATTTGGCGGGAGGAGGCGCCGCGGCTCTTTCCTGGCGAATATTATTTTTTGACTTATCCGGAAGAGTATTTTGCTGAGTCGTTTGCCTATTATTATGCAAGCGACAAGACGCGGCAAACGTTGCGGGCGGCAGCGCCGAGAACATATGCGTTGATCCGTGGATTGGCGGAACGGGCCTCGTAAAAGGCTCGTTTTTTTATGGACAAGTGGTTCACCATGCGTTGCTTTATGGTATGATAGAGCGTGAGGTGAGAACATTGCGGCAATATTTGCAGCTTTTGGAGGATATTTTGGAAAACGGCGTCGAAAAAGAAGACCGCACGGGCGTCGGCACGCTGTCGGTGTTCGGCCGCCAGCTCCGCTTCAACTTGCAAGATGGATTTCCGCTCGTGACAACGAAAAAATTGCATATCCGCTCCATCATTTATGAACTGCTTTGGTTTTTAAAAGGCGATACGAACGTCCGCTATTTGCAGGAGAATGGCGTGACGATTTGGGACGAGTGGGCGGACGAAAACGGTGATCTCGGCCCGATTTACGGCGCGCAATGGCGCTCATGGAAAGGGGCGGACGGGAAAACAATCGACCAGATCGCGTGGGTCGTCGAGGAGATCAAACGAAATCCGAATTCACGCCGGCTGCTTGTGAGCGCTTGGAACGTGGCGGAATTAGACGAGATGAAGCTGCCGCCGTGCCATTATGCCTTTCAGTTTTATGTCGCGAACGGTCGGTTGTCGTGCATGTGGCAGCAGCGCTCCGTTGATACGTTTTTAGGGCTGCCGTTTAACATTGCCAGCTACGCGCTGTTGACGCATATGATCGCCCAGCAATGCGATCTCGATGTCGGCGAACTCATTTTCACCGGCGGTGATGTCCATTTGTACAAAAATCATCTCGAACAGGCGAAACTGCAGCTGACGCGCGAGCCGCGCCCGCTGCCGAAGCTCGTGATCAAACGGAAGCCGCCGTCCATTTTCGATTACGAATACGACGATTTTGAAATTGTCGGCTACAACCCGCATCCGACGATTAAAGCACCGGTGGCTGTGTAAAGGAGAGGACGCGATGATTTCGCACATTGTGGCAATGGATGAAAACCGGGTGATCGGCAAAGACAACCGCTTGCCTTGGCATTTGCCGGCCGATTTGGCGTATTTTAAACGGGTGACAATGGGCCATGCCATCGTGATGGGGCGCAAGACGTTTGAAGCGATCGGTCGGCCGCTTCCCGGCCGCGATAACGTCGTTGTCACGCGCAACCGCTCGTTTCGCCCGGAAGGCTGCCTTGTGCTTCATTCGCTCGAGGCAGTCAAGCAATGGATCGCATCGCGCGCTGATGAAGTGTTTATCATCGGCGGGGCCGAACTGTTTCGGGCGACGATGCCGATTGTCGACCGGCTGTATGTGACAAAAATTTTTGCTTCCTTCCCCGGCGATACGTTTTATCCGCCCATTTCTGACGATGAATGGGAAATCGTTTCCTATACGCCAGGAGGGAAAGATGAAAAGAATCCGTATGAACACGCCTTTATCATTTATGAGCGGAAAAAGGCGAAATAGATGGGACACGGGCATGGATATGCGTTTGTCGTTGGCGTACGAAACGTTTGCGAAGACGACCCCAAAACGGGGCGTCTTTTTGTTTGAGATCCGAACATTTTGAAAACGTGTTTCTGCATAGAAGCGGGGCGAAAAAGGAACGATAATCAATAGAACCACAATGGAAATGGAGGAAGACGATGAAACATATCGTTCCGTTTGTCGTCAAGCTCGCTGCTTGGAGCGTCGTCTTGTTTTCGATGTTTACGATCTTCGATGCCCCGCTTTCCTTGATTTCACTCATGACGATCGTGACGGCGCTTGTTTCTTATATGATCGGCGATCTGTTCGTGTTGCCGCGCGTCGGCCATTTTGTCGCTGCCGCTCTTGACGTGCCGCTTTCCTTTTTGCTTATTTGGCCGGTCAGCTTTGCCCTCATTGCCCCGTCCGTCAACATGGCATACGGCGCGTTTTTCAGCTCCTTGGCGATCGGGGCGGTTGAAGCGTTTTTCCATTTGTATATGGAAAACCATGTGCACGAAGAAGCAAGAAGGGAAGAAGCGCACCGCTGGTATGATGAAGGAAGATGGGCGACGGAATTTGCCGAGGAAGAAGAGTTCAAAAAAGAGGACGACCGGGCATAGCGCCGGTCGTTTTTTCTGTCCGCTTGCGCATGAAGAAGTAGTTCGCCGTACATATGCTGCACAATTCGCCGTGTTGCCGTCTGGCAGGACGGCTAGGGAGAGGTTTCGAGCAGGAAGGATGACGCTCATCGGATGGCGTCAGGCCAAAAGCGTGAATCCGGCCGGCGGAAGCGTCCAGTATCCGGTAAAGCGGGGCCATCGCGATGTTCACGAGCCCGCTTCCCTTCATCCTCATAAAACTTTTCGAAAATTCCCTTTTCTTTTTGCGAATTTGTGATATAATCTACAAATCAAAGACAACTTAGAAAAGAAAGGGAACGAGAACATGGAACAACAGCTGAAACGGAAGCAAGGGGCAGTATACGTCGAGGACATTTTGATCGCGTATCATACGCTGAAGGATGTTGTTTTCCATACGCCGCTGCAAAAAAATCCGCTGTTATCCGAACGCTACGAGTGCAATGTCTACTTAAAGCGCGAGGATTTGCAAGTCGTGCGTTCGTTTAAGCTGCGCGGGGCGTACAACCGGATGAAGCATTTAACCGATGAGGAGCGGAGAAACGGGGTGGTATGCGCCAGCGCCGGCAACCATGCCCAAGGGGTGGCCTATTCATGCCGGGCGCTTGGCGTGCATGGGAAAATTTATATGCCGGCGACGACGCCTCGGCAAAAAGTGTCGCAAGTGCAGCTGTTTGGCAAAGACATGGTCGAGATCGTGCTTGTCGGCGACACGTTTGACGATTCCTACAACGAAGCGGTGAAGTGCGCCGAGGCGGAAGGGCGGACGTTCATCCATCCGTTTGATGATGAATACGTCATCGCCGGACAGGGGACGATTGGCGTCGAGGTGCTCAACGACTGCGATGAACCGATCGACTTTTTGTTCGCCAGCATCGGCGGCGGAGGATTGATGGCCGGACTAGGGACGTATGTGAAAAGCATTTCTCCGTCCACCAAAGTCATCGGGGTTGAGCCGGCCGGCGCCCCATCGATGAAAGCGGCGCTCGAGCACGGACATGTGGTGACGCTCGATGAAATCGACAAGTTCGTTGACGGCGCTGCCGTCAAGACGGTCGGGGAAAAGACATTCGCCTTATGCCGCGGGGTGCTTGATGACATCGTCGTCGTTCCAGAAGGAAAAGTATGCACGACGATTTTGGAGCTGTACAACGAAAACGCCATTGTCGCTGAACCGGCAGGGGCGCTGCCGATCGCTGCGCTTGATTTTTACAAGGAACAAATCCGCGGCAAGACGGTCGTTTGCGTGGTGAGCGGCGGCAACAACGACATTGACCGGATGCAGGAAATCAAGGAGCGCTCGATGATTTACGAAGGACTGCAGCACTATTTCATCGTCAACTTCCCGCAGCGGCTGGGGCGTTGCGTGAGTTTTTGGATGAAGTGCTTGGGCCGACGGATGACATCACCCGGTTTGAATACACGAAGAAAAACAACAAAGAAAGCGGACCGGCGCTTGTGGGCATCGAGCTGAAACGGCGCGAAGACTACGCGCCGCTCATCGAGCGGATGAAGAAAAAAGGCTTCCCGTTCCAAGAGGTCAACAAAGACCCGAACTTGTTCCATCTATTGATTTGACGAAAAAAGTCGGAACAAATTCGCCGCATTCCGACATACTTTTTCACCGGATTGGTGTATAATAAAAGTAAATCGGTGAAAAAGAGGATTGATATTTTGCTATTCAAAAGCCTCGAGTTCAAAAACGCATATGGACAGAAGGTCAAGATTATCGAAATTCCTGTATTGGAGGAAGAGAACACATACCGATTCATGATCCAACTGCGCTTGGAGGCGTTTATTGCAAAGGTGTACCGATCGAGAACGAGCCGTTCTGTGTATTCGTTCCGCGAACATTTGAAGAAAGTGCTGAAATGGCCTGTATATGAACAGATCTTTAAAGAAACGGCGTTAAAGCATAATGCATGACTGTTGTTGTTTTGCCCTTGGCGGCAAAACAACTTTTTTTTGGTGGGATTTTCGCCGGTTTCATTATATAATGGAAACGAGATCATCAGTATTAGGAGTGAACGAATGAAATCAATCAAAATTGTAACCGACTCAACGGTCGATGTGCCGGCGGCGGTGCTTGCCGAGCACGGCGTTGAAGTCGTTCCGCTTCATTTGACAGTGGATGGGGAGGCGTTTATCGACCGGGTGACGATCACCCCGGAACAATTTATGGCGAAAATGAAAGCGGCGCGCGAACTGCCGAAAAGTTCGCAGTCATCGGTGGGAGAATTTCTCGCCGTTTACGACCGGCTCGGAGCGGACGGCAGCGAGATTGTGTCGATCCATATGGCTGGCGAGCTGAGCGGTACGGTCCGTGCGGCTGAACATGCGGCCGCTTTGACAGAGGCAGCGGTCACCGTCGTGGATTCACAATTTATTTCCTGTGCGTTGGGGTTTCAAGTGCTCGAAGCAGCACGTTTGGCCAAGGCGGGCAGAAGCGTCGCCGATATCATCCGGCGGCTTGACGAAATACGCCGTTGCACGCGGCTGTATGTTGTGCTTGATACGCTTGAGCATTTGGTGAAAGGCGGCCGCATCGGCCGCGGCAAAGCGCTCATCGGTTCGCTTTTGCGTATTAAGCCGATCGCCGCTCTGGTTGACGGGCTGTATACGCCGGTTGCCCAGGTTCGCAGCTTTTCGCAAGCGGTGTCCCATTTGGCGGGCCGTCTTGTCGAGGAACAAGGGGCCAAACGGGTAGAGAAAATCGCCATCGCCCATGCCGATGCTCCTCGGTGGGCGGAGCGGCTCAAGGAAGCGGTGACAGACATCATCGGCTATTCGCCGATTGACATCGTTGAAACAACGCCGGTCATTTCCATTCACACCGGTCCCGGGGCGCTGGCGCTCATGTACTACGCCGAGGAAGCGCCGCTTGATGAATAAACGCCGTTATTGGCGGCATCAACATATTTTGGTCGAAAAGGAAGGACCTATCGATGTGGAAACGAATCGCACTTTTTCTCGTTGTTCTTTTGCTGGCGGCGTGCGGAAAAACGATTCCGGACGCCAAAAACTGGCCGGTTGAGGACTTTACGTTTGTCGATCAGTCTGGTCAGCCGTTTGGACTTCGCGACTTGAAAGGAAAAGTGTGGGTCGCCGATTTTATTTTTACAAATTGCGAAACGGTTTGTCCGCCGATGACGGCCCATATGGCCAAGCTAAAGCAAATGGCAAAGAAAGAAGGACTGGATGTCGAGTTTGTCTCCTTCAGCGTCGACCCGGAAGTCGACACGCCGGAAAAACTGGCGGCGTATGCGAAGCAATTTACAGATGATCTAGCAAACTGGCATTTGCTGACTGGATACAGCCCGGCCGAGATCAGCGAGTTGGCGCAAAAAAGCTTTAAAACGATCGTGCAAAAGCCGGCCAATGACGACCAAGTCGTGCATGGCACCAGTTTTTATTTGGTCGGGCCAGACGGAAAAGTGGTTCAGACGTACAGCGGCGTGCAAGATGTGCCATACGAAACAATTTTAGAGCATATCAAAATCGTGCAGTCGTCGCAATGAGGCAAAAACGGCTACCGCCTTTTTGCCTTCTTTTCGTCTTTCCCCTTGTTGCGGCAAAAGGCAGGTGTCAAACAATGAGACGGTGGGGATGGTTGTTGTGCTGCTGGCTGCTCGCCGGATGCGTGTCGCTTTCGGCGGGCGGAAAGCCGGAGCGCCCGCATGAAGCCGCCGTCAAGCAGACGGAAGCAAAGCCGCTTCCGAAAGATATACATTTGGTCGCTTTAGGCGATTCGTTGACGGAAGGAGTGGGGGACGGCGAAAGGAAAGGCGGGTATGTCGGCCGCCTTGTCCCGCTCCTTTCGGCAGAAGACGGGGTGCGGACAGTCACCGTAGCGAATTTCGGGAAACGCGGCCGGCGCATCGCTGAATTGGAACCAGTCATTCACGCCCATCAAGCGGAGCTCGGGCGGGCTGATATGATCTTGATCACCATTGGCGGCAACGATGTGATGAATGTCGTCCGCTCGCACTTTTTAGACTTGTCGCGCCAGCGGTTTCAGCAAGCCACGGAAATATTTGCCGACCGACTGGATCATCTATTGATCTCGCTTCGCACGATCAATCCGGATGCGGTCATTGTGCTTGTGGGTCTATACAATCCGTTTTCCACGACGTTGCCGAATATTCCGGAAATCAATGATGTCATTACCGAGTGGAACAAGGCAAGCCAGGCGGTGCTTTCCCGTTATGACCGAACGATTTTCGTTGATATTCAAGACATCTTCATCGACCGCGACGAATTGCTTCATCGCGACGAATTTCATCCGAATGCCGCAGGATACGAACAGATGGCCATGCGAGTGCATGAAGCGTTAGATCAACAAAAAGAGTGGTGGGTAGGGAGCTTATTGCAATGAATTGGAAACGAGCGTTTTGGATGTTGGCGGCTGTCAACGCCGCGGTTCTTGTTTGGACTGTCGCCTGGCTGTTCGAACCCACTTCACCGGTGAAGCGGCCGGCGCGCCCAAATGTGGAGGGAGCTTCGTTTACAGTATACTCGAAGAAGGAGCATTTGAACGCCGTCATGAACGACTATTTGGCAGAAAAAACGAAAGGCCATCCGCTGCAATACCGCGTTTGGCTCGCCGATCGCGTCTATGTTTCAAGCGAAATCCCCATTTTAGGCCGCTCGGTCGAACTTGTCGTCTCGTTTGTGCCCAAAGTAATCAAAGGAGGGAATGTCGAGCTCACGGAGCCGACGATTTCGCTCGGCGACTGGAAGCTGCCAGTGACGTATGTGCTTCGCTACTTGCAAAAGCACGCCCCGCTGCCGGATGAAGTGGCGATTGACCCGGAGCACACCCGCGTCTACGTCGCGCTCACGGACATTCGCTTTGGCAACGGCTATCAAGTGGCGGCAAAAAAAATCGATTTGGCCGCCGATGAGATCGTGTTTACCTTAACAATTCCGACGAAGCAGCACCAGTAAAAAAGGGCTGACCTAAAACGCACCCGCGTTTTGGGTCAGCCCCTTTTTTGCGATTGGGAGCTCCTTTGCCATCTGCTTTTCCGACGTTTTAGACGAGGCGCAGCCCTTTTGGATAAAAGTTTTTCACCGTTCCTTTCACTTCTTTCCCCCAGGCGAACGGAAATCCATCCACGGCCACAAGCAGCCAACCGCGGTCGCCGCCGGTGGAAAGCGTCTCGCCGCGCCAATATTGGACGATTTCGCGGCTTGCGCTCGATAGGTCAAGCACATGTTTCGCTTCCTCTGTCCGCAGCGCCAAGGCAAGGGCATGGTTCGGCTCAAACCGCTCTTTTTTCACATCCCCTAAGTGCAACCCGGCGCGGACGATTTTCAAACCGGACAAATCCGGGCAACGCTCGGGCAACACAGTCAAATGGGCGCCAAATGACACGAACGTGCCGTCTCGCTCTGTCCACAATGCCTCTTGTTCAAACTGGCGATACAGGCGGATCGCGGCTTTTGGCGCGTTCGCTTTTGCCCGTCGCCCCTGCCAAGGCGGGGTGGAGCGCTGCTTTTGCAGCTTGGCGACAAAATGCCCTTCCCCTTTCAGACGGTGCGGCCAAAGGCGGGCGGCGTGGACGAGATCGGATCGATTGGTTTTCGTCCATTCCGGCCGCCCTGGCTCAAGCCCTCCCGCTTTGGCGATCGGCAACAGCCGCAAGTCATCGTGCGCCTCAAGCAGCCATTCAATCGTTTGCTCGTTTTCCTCCGGAGAGAACGTGCACGTGGAATAGACGAGAATGCCGCCTTCTTTCAGCATCGCATAGGCGCTTTCCAAAATGCGCCGCTGTCTGGCCGCACATTCTTCCACATAAGCCGGGCTCCAAAACGAAGCGGCCTCTTCATCCTTGCGAAACATGCCTTCGCCGGAACAGGGGGCGTCGACTAAAATTTTGTCAAAAAAGCCCGGAAACCGCTCGGCAAGCGCCTCGGGAGTTTCATTGACGACAACGGTGTTCGTCAAGCCGAACCGTTCGACGTTCTCTGCGAGCGCTTTGACCCGTTTCGGGTGGATTTCGTTGGCGACAAGCAGCCCTTTGTTTTCCATCATCGCTCCAAGCTGGGTCGTTTTCCCGCCAGGGGCGGCGCACAAGTCGAGCACTGTCTCCCCAGGGGCGGGACGCAGCGCTTCGGCGACCGCCATCGCGCTCGGTTCTTGAATGTAATACAGGCCGGCCGCATGGTACGGATGCTTTCCCGGCTGTTGGTCCGGCTCATAATAAAACCCGGTCGGGCAAAACGGCACCGGGGAAAGGGAAAAGGGCGCCGT
Source organism: Geobacillus sp. WSUCF1 (assembly GCF_000422025.1). Lineage (NCBI taxonomy): Bacteria > Bacillati > Bacillota > Bacilli > Caryophanales > Anoxybacillaceae > Geobacillus > Geobacillus sp. WSUCF1. Next base: position 20,894 of record NZ_ATCO01000124.1, read on the forward strand.
TTTTGCCCATGCGCCCGGGTCGGTTTTCAACGGATTGACGCGCAAGCCGTTGATTTTTTCGTTTTCATAAACAGCGAAAAACTCGTCTGCTTCTTCATCAAGCAGCTTCTTCATTTTCGCGACAAATGCTTCCGGCAATCTCAACGCAACAAACTCCTTTCTCCGTCCGTCGTCATGAGCGTTTGCCTGGCCATTTCACTTTTGGCTCCGTTTTGTTCAAGATGCGCTTGATGTTGGCACGATGACGATAAAAGATAAACGAAGCCAGCAACAACACTGCCACCGTCAATGGAATGTCGTCAGTGAAAAAGACGGTGTACACGACCGCATACAGCGCCGCGGCCATCGATGACAGGGAGACGTAGCGTGAAACAGCCAAGACGACAAGAAACACGGCGATGAGCGACAAAAAGAACAACGGCGAATAAAACAGCATCACCCCGCCCGATGTCGCCACCGCCTTGCCGCCGCGGAACTTGGCGAACACCGGATACATATGGCCGACAACTGCCACCGCCCCGGCCAAAAGCGGATGCACGGGGACGGAAAAAAGCATCGGCAAGCTCGCCGCCAGCGTCCCTTTTAGCATATCGCCGACAATGACGATCGTTCCCGCTTTCGCCCCAAGCACGCGGAACGTGTTTGTTCCCCCAAGATTGCCGCTTCCATGTTCGCGGATGTCGATCCCGTAGCCGATTTTCCCGACAAGAAGGCCAAACGGAATCGAGCCGAGAAGATAAGCAAGAAGCAAAATGAGTGCGGTCATCGAATCAAACACCCTTTACTCAACAAGTTTGTGCATGTTTCTATTTTAACATGCATGAGCGAAAACGGTAGACAGGAATTTTGCATTTCAAGGACATAGCCGCTAAACTGAAAAGAAGAAACGGGCTGTCGGAACGTCCGTCCGACCCCGGACCGATGAGAAAGGAGCGACCATGATGAAAACGACGGTTGTATGGAACGGAAACATGTCATTCAGCGGCCAAAGCGCTTCCGGTGTCACCATTCCGATCGACGCGGCCAAAGACGTCGGCGGCAACGATTCAGGCGCTCGGCCGATGGAGCTTTTGCTTCACGCCTTAGCCGGCTGCACCGGCATTGACATCGTTTTGATCTTGCGGAAAATGCGGCTTGATGTCCGCGCGTTTTCGATGGAAGTCGAAGGAACGCGCGCCGATGACCACCCAAAGCGGTTTACAGAGATTCATATTCATTACGCGCTCGAAGGCGATTTGCCGGAAGACAAGGTCGTCCGCGCCATTCGGTTGTCAAAAGAAAAATATTGTTCCGTTTCCCATTCGTTAAATGCCGCCATTACAGCGAGCTATTCGATCAACGGCGTGCGCGGGAAGGGGACGATCTAACAAGGAGAAGGGCTTGACGTTCATGGCCGTTTCGCGTGGCATAGCGCCGAATGACGCTGGCTGTCCACCGAGCTAAAAGGGAAAGACTGTCCGATCAACAGACTCTATCGGGCGGTCTTTTTTTGTTTCTGTTGTTCTCAACAGTCAGTTGTGAATTTACAAAATATTTACGAAAAATCATCCTTTCTTCTCTATCATTGTATGGACTCGCAAGGATATAATGGGAGTGAACGAGAAGGAGAGAGAAAGGGGAACCGGGAATGAAGAATTCCAAACGATGGGGAAGACGGGTGCTATCCGCATTGGCTGCTGCAGCGGTGCTGGCCGCAGTTCCAGTTGGGGCGGCAGGGAACGGGAAAAGCAAGGGGAAGCCGCCTGCTTCCTCGCACCGTTATATTGAGGTGCAGCTGTTAGGCATTAACGACTTCCACGGTCAGTTGAATGTGACGAGAAAAGTCGGCGGGCGGGAAGTCGGACGGGCTGATTATTTGGCCGCTTATTTGAAACAGCGGGAGGCGGAAAACAAAAATACGCTGCTCGTCCATGCCGGCGATGCGGTTGGCGCCAGCCCGCCGGTATCGGCGTTGCTGCAGGACGAGCCGACGATCGAAGTGCTCAATAAGCTCGGCTTTGACGTCGGCACCCTTGGCAACCATGAGTTTGATGAAGGAGTAGCGGAAATGCTCCGCTTGATCCATGGCGGATATCACCCGGCGACCGGCGATTTCGCCGGAGCAGATTTTCCGTACGTGAGCGCCAACGTCGTTGATGCGCAAACAGGAAAGCCGATTCTCCCGCCATATGTGATTAAGCGGGTCAACGGCATGCCGATCGGATTGATCGGCGTCACGCTCACGGAAACACCAACGATTGTGACGCCAAGCGGCGTCGCGGGAGTCAAGTTCATCGATGAAGCAACAGCGATTAACAAAGCGGTCCGGGAACTGAAGAAAAAAGGAGTGCAAACGATCGTCGTTCTCGCCCATAACCCAGGCGTATCCAATCCGGATGGGACAAACGCAAGCGGGGAAATTGTCGATATCGCCAAAAATGTCGATGATGAAGTCGATGTGATTTTCGCCGGTCATAACCATGCCTATTTAAATGCGGTTGTGGACGGCAAGCTGCTCGTTCAGTCGTATTCGTACGGCACGGCGTTTTCTGATGTCGATTTGAAAATCGACCCGCGCACGAAAGACGTCGTCGCCAAAAAAGCGGAGATCGTGACGACCTATCATGACGGCATCACTCCGGACCCGGAAATCCGTGCCCTCGTCGAAAAATATGAAGCGAAAGTGGCGCCGCTTGTCAATCAAGTCGTCGGCACAGCAGCCGAAACGATCACCGATGAACAAAACGAAAGCGGCGAGTCCGCCTTGGGCAATTTGATCGCCGATGCCCAGCGGGCGGCGATGAAAACCGATTTTGCCTTTATGAACCCGGGCGGCATTCGCGCCGATATTGAACAAGGCGAAGTGACGTGGGGCGAATTGTACAACGTTCAGCCGTTCAACAACCAGCTCGTGAAAATGACGCTCACCGGCGCGCAAATCCGCCAGCTTTTGAATCAACAATGGCAGCCAACCCAAACGCGCATGCTGCAAATCTCCGGCCTCCGCTATACATGGAGCGCCAGCAGGCCGGTCGGAGAAAAAGTCATTGACATTCAGCTTCCTGATGGGACACCGCTAAAACCGGACGCCGAGTACACGGTGACGGTCAACAGCTTTCTCGCCGACGGCGGCGATGGGTTCACGGTGTTGACGCATGGGACAAACCGCGAGGTCGGTCCGGTCGATTTGGATGCACTTGTCACTTACATCCGCCAGTTGTCACAGCCGTTTTCGGCACAAATCGAAGGGCGGATCACAAAACTGCAATAGGCGGAACAATTATGATGTTTTTAGAAGCGAAAAAGGGATGCCGAAAACCATCGGCTCCCTTTTGGTTTTAGGAAGTTTTTTGCTCGAACAGCTTGATGATCTCCACGATCACTTCGGCCGCTTTCACCATATTGTCGGCGGAAATGTATTCGTAGCGGCCGTGGAAGTTTTCGCCGCCGGCGAAAAGGTTCGGCGTCGGCAGCCCCATGTAGGAGAGCTGCGACCCGTCTGTACCGCCGCGGATCGGTTTCACCTTTGGTTCAATGCCCAAGTTCGTCATCGCTTCGTGGGCGATGTCAACAATGTGGCGCACCGGCTCGATTTTTTCGCGCATGTTGTAGTATTGATCGTTGATTTCGAGCGTGATTCGGTCGTTTCCATATTTTTGCGCAAGCGAAGCCGCGATCTCTTTCATTTTCGCTTTGCGAGCCTCGAACTGTTCGCGGTCAAAGTCGCGGATGATGTAGTGAAGCTTCGTTTCCTCTACACTGCCTTGGAACGAAAGCAAATGGTAAAACCCTTCATATCCTTCCGTATGCTCAGGCGCCTCATCGGCTGGCAACTGCTGCTCGAACTCCATGGCGATTTTGATCGAGTTGATCATTTTTCCTTTCGCTGTGCCCGGATGGACGTTTTTTCCTTTGATCGTGATTTTCGCTTCGGCAGCGTTAAAGCTTTCATACTCCAATTCGCCCAGCGGCCCGCCGTCGACCGTGTAGGCAAATTGGGCGCCGAATTTGGCAACGTCAAATTTATGCGGCCCGCGGCCAATTTCCTCATCCGGCGTAAAGGCGACGCGCACTTTGCCGTGCTTGATTTCCGGGTGTTGAATGAGATAGTTCATCGCGGTCATAATTTCGGCGATTCCGGCTTTATCATCGGCGCCAAGCAGCGTCGTCCCATCGGTCGTGATGAGCGTATGCCCTTGGTAGTGAGCGAGCTCCGGGAAATCGTTTGGCGACAAGATGATGCCTTGTTCTTTGTTTAACACGATGTCCCCGCCGTCGTACTGTTCGATGATTTGCGGGTTGACGTTGGCTCCCGTAAACTCCGGAGCGGTGTCCATATGAGCCAAAAAGCCAATCACTGGCACGTTTTTGTCCGTATTGGCCGGCAACGTCGCCATCACGTAGCCGTTGTCATCGATCGTCACATCTTCCATGCCGATCGACTTCAGCTCTTCGACGAGCATTCTCGCCAGCTCCCACTGTCCCGAAGTCGATGGGCACGTATGGCTGTTTGGGTCGGATTGAGTGTTGACTTTCGCGTAGCAGATGAAGCGTTCGATGAGTTCCTGTTTCATTGGTTCATCTCCTTATGTATAAGTTTTTCTGGATCAACGAATCATTCCGCCGATGCAGTGAGAAAAAAGAGGCGGTTTCCGTTTTATTTTACCATATGCGGCTTCAAACGGTAAAAAAGAGGGGGGACCATTTCCTACTTGGCGCTATGATGCCCCAAAGTTGGCGTACGGACGCTGCCATTACAGGCGCCGGTGGCAGAGGACGGTTATGGTATAATGAAAAGGCCAGTGCCTCGTCCAAAACGCGAAAGTAGGTGCTTCCTGCCTCGTGCGGATGAAACAAATGGAAAGGAGAAGCCAAACCATGTCATTCAGCTACGTGTCTCATCTGTATTGTCCGAAGTGTGAACGTACATACGATGTCGACCAAATCCATCAACTTTGCGAATGCGGTTCGCCGCTTCTGGTCGCGTACGATTTGGAGTTGATGCGCCAAGAAGTGAAGCGGGAGGCACTTGCGGAGCGAGAACCGAGTTTATGGCGGTATCATGAGCTATTGCCGGTGAAACATCCTGAACATATTGTCTCTTTAGGGGAAGGAATGACTCCGCTTGTGCGAATGCCGCGCCTTGGCCGGAATATCGGCATTGACTCACTCTATATGAAAGACGAAGGCGTCATTCCGACCGGGACGTTTAAAGCCCGCGGCGCGGCGGTTGGGATTTCGAAAGCAAAGGAATTGGGCGTCAAACGACTCGCCATGCCGACAAACGGCAACGCCGGCGCGGCATGGTCGCTATACGCGGCGCGGGCGGGCATTCAGGCGACAGTCGTCATGCCGGTTGATGCACCGGAACTGACGCGAAAGGAATGCGCCATCGCTGGGGCGGAACTGTATTTAGTCAACGGCCTCATTAGCGATGCCGGGCAAATCGTCGCCAAAGCGATCCGCGAATACGGATGGTACGATGCGTCGACGTTGAAAGAACCGTACCGGATTGAAGGGAAGAAAACGATGGGACTGGAGATCGCCGAACAGTTCTCGTGGCAGCTCCCGGATGTCATTTTGTATCCGACCGGCGGCGGCGTCGGGTTGATCGGCATTTACAAGGCGATCAAAGAACTGCAGGCGCTCGGCTGGGTGGACGGCCGCATGCCGCGGCTTGTCGCTGTGCAGGCCGAGCATTGCGCGCCGATCGTCAAGGCGTGGAAGGAGAAAAAACGGGAATCGGAGTTTTGGCCGAACGCCCATACAGTGGCGTTTGGCATCAATGTGCCGAAAGCGCTTGGCGACTTTCTTGTTCTTGAGGCGGTGTATGAGACGGACGGTTGCGCGGTTGCCATTGGCGATGAAGCGATTTTGGCTGAACAGCGGACGGCAGCCGAACTCGAAGGGGCGTTCATTTGCCCGGAAGGAGCGGCGGCGTTTGCGGCGGCACGAACGTTGCGCGAGAGCGGTTGGATTCGCGACGGGGAGACGGTCGTCGTATTAAATACCGGAACCGGGCTGAAATACGCCGATACGGTGGACGTCCATCCGCCGGTGCTCGAGCCGGGGGATATGCTTCCAAAGGAGAATTGACAAGTTGGCGGAGTAGGCGCCAAACATAAAACATATGGGAAAAAATGATAGACAAACGAAAAGAGGTATTGTATACTAAATTCATCGGAATAATAAAAATGTATAAGCGATTCATCTTCGGGGCAGGGTGAAATTCCCGACCGGCGGTGATGAGGCGCTTGGCCTCTCAGCCGCGAGCCGCAAGGCAGGATCCGGTGCGAGTCCGGAGCCGACAGTATAGTCTGGATGGGAGAAGATGAAGGTTTGCCGGCGTTCGTTTTGGCGCATGCGAACGTCTAGTTGCGCACACCCTTTTTCTCCCTTAAGCCTCGTTCGGTTTAAGGGAGTTTTTGTTGGCGCTCGCGGCGGCAGCCTTCTTCTTGTGAGGATGAATCACGAGAAGGGGAGGAGAACAAGCATGAAACGCATTTCCATCCGCGCCTTTGTCGGCATCGGAGTGTTGGGCGCCATGGCGCATGTGCTCATGATGCTCAACTTTCCGCTGCCGCCGTTTCCGAACTTTTTGCTTGTCGACTTCAGCGACATCCCGGCGCTTGTCGCCGCGCTGTTGTACGGCCCGCTCGCCGGCGTGGCGGTCGAACTCTTGAAAAACGTGTTGAACTACGTTTTTGTCGGCAGTGCGACCGGCGTTCCGATCGGCCAAATCGCCAACTTTACCGCTGGGGCGGCGTTTATTTTGCCGGTTTCCTATATTTATGGGAAAGCCGCATCGAAAAAAGGCTTGCTGCTGGGGTTGGCGGCGGGAACAGTGACAATGGCGCTCGTCATGAGCGTGCTCAACTACTACGTCTTTCTGCCGGCGTACACGCTTTTTCTTGGCGCTCCGCAGATGAGCGCGCCGGAAGCGAAGGCGTTGGTGGTATCGGCGATTTTGCCGTTTAACGCCGTCAAAGGAGCGATGGCGGCCATCGTATTTCAGCTTCTCTTTTGGCGTCTTCGTGCTTGGCTTGAGAAACAAGCGGCATCCCGCCAAGCCGCTTGATGATCAAAGAGGCTGTCCCAAAAGATCGTCTCTCTTTGAGAGAGATACAATATATCGTGTCGCCGAAGTGATTTGTTCCTACCTCTTGTAGTAAAAGAGGGTGTCCCGTTGCGTTTGGGACACCCTCTTTTGCTTTTGTCAAAAGCGAATCCGCGGCACCCACTCAGCAAACCGCTCCTCTTTAAACGGATTGGCGGTCATCGAATAACCGCGCTCCTCCCAATAGCCCGGCTCATCTTCCTTCATAAAGCGGATGCCGGACGCCCATTTCGCCCCTTTCCATAAGTAAAACGTCGCCGGCGGAATGAAACGGAGCGGATAGCCGTGCTTCGGCGAGATGTCCTGCCAGTCGTGATGCTTGTCTTTCCATCGATAGACAAACAAGGCATCATCGCCCATCAGCGCTTCAAGCGGCAAGTTTGCCGAATAGCCGAACCGGTCGCCGTTTAAATATCCGTAAATTTTCACATATTTCACGTCGGGATCGAGCTCGACAAAGCGCAAAAATTCGCGGAAGGCGATGCCTTCAAACGTCGTGTCGAATTTTGACCATGTTGTGACACAATGCATATCGATGGTTGAAACCGTCTTCGGCAGCTGCATCACTTCTTGATACGAAAGCGACACTTCCTCTTTCACATCGCCGAACAATCGGAAATTCCACGTCGCTTCATCGAATTGGTACACATCGCCCTCATGCAAAATTGGCCATTTTTCGGTTTCGAATTGGCCGGGAGGGAGTTGTTTGGTCATGGCGGGCACTCCTTTTTCTGCTAAATTTCTCTTAATTATTCATGATACAAAATAGAGGAAGGGGATGCAATAAAAAGGGGCTCGGTTCAATTGCTGCGGCGGTGTTCAGCGAGGACAAATTCCACCAAATATTGATTGATTTTTGACTTTTCTTAATTATATAATGAAAATGATGAAATTGGAATGATTGTTCCGAAATACGGAACGATTGAAGGAAAAGGGGGGAGGCAGGAAAAGTCGGTGGAGGAATAAGGCAGCGAGATGGACGGATCACAATGCCAATATGATGTTGGGAGAGGAGAAAGGGAACATGGTGCTCATTGGCGTGTTGATTGTCATCATTGGTTTTATCGTTCGCATAAATCCGCTTCTTGTTGTTACAGCGGCTGGATTGGCGACAGGATTGCTCGCTCATCAATCGCTGTATGACATTATTGAACAGTTTGGAACGGCGTTTACGACCAACCGGTATATGGCGGTGTTCATTGCGACATTGCCCGTCATCGGCCTTTTGGAACGCTTTGGGCTGCGGGAACAGGCGGAGAGTGTCGTGGCGAAAATCAAGGCGGCGACAACAGGGAGAATCTTGACGGTCTATTTAATCATCCGGGAAGCGGCAGCCGCGGCTGGGCTTACTTCCATCGGCGGCCATGCTCAAATGGTTCGTCCGCTCGTCGCTCCTATGGCAGAAGGAGCGGCGGAAGCGAAATACGGAAAACTGCCGGATCATGTGCGGGATGACATTCGCGCTCATTCGGCAGCGGTGGACAATATCGGGCTGTTTTTTGGCGAGGATGTGTTCATTGCCATCGGAGCGATTTTGTTGATGAAAGGATTTTTTGATCAAAACGGCATTCCTTCTGATCCGCTGCATATGGCGTTATGGGCGATCCCAACGGCCGTGGCCGCGTTGATCGTTCACAGCATCCGCCTGCATCGGCTGGACCGCTCGCTTCACAAGCTCCTTCATCGGGAGAATGGAAAGGGGATAGAGTGAATGTGGCTGTCCATTGAAGCGGTGTACATATTTTTAGGCATTGTGGTTGTGTTGGGAAGCTTGTGGACCTTTGCCGATCGCCAAAACCCGAAGCGTTTCACATCAGGGCTGTTTTATTTGCTTTATGGCGTGGCGTTGCTGTTCGGCAGCATCATTCCCCCGTTTTACACCGGAGTGCTTGTGCTTATCATGGTGGCCATTGTCGGAACCGGGGGATTGAAGCTCGGAAGCTACCAAGAGGCGACGCCGGAAGAGAGAAGACAACATCGCGATCGATTGAAACATCGCCTGTTCATTCCGGCATTGTTGATTCCGGTTTTGACTGTCATCGGCGTGACATGGCTGAAAAATGTCAAGGTTGGAAACGCTTTTCTTTTCGATCCGAAAAACGTGACCCTTGTGTCTCTCGGGCTAGCGACGTTCGTTGCTTTGCTCGTCAGCATGGCCATGACTCGATCGACGCCGTTTATGGCGGTTAAAGAATCGCGCAGGCTGCTGGAAACAATCGGCTGGGCTGCTCTCTTGCCGCAGATGCTGGCGACATTAGGGACGATCTTTACGACTGCTGGGGTGGGCGCGGCTGTGTCCAATTTGGTGAAAGCCATTATTCCGACTCATTCGTTGTTTTGGATTGTGGTGGCCTATTGCATCGGGATGGCTTTGTTTACGATGATCATGGGCAACGCTTTTGCGGCATTTCCCGTGATGACGGCGGGGATCGCTGTTCCGCTGCTGATAAAACAATTTGGCGTCGATGCGAATCATGTGGCCGCCCTCGGGATGTTTTCCGGCTACTGCGGCACCTTGATGACGCCGATGGCGGCGAATTTCAACATCGTGCCCGCCGCCCTGCTTGATTTGAAAGACAAAAACCACGTGATTCGCGTGCAAGTGCCGACAGCGTTGATTCTGTTGGCGTTCAACATCGCCGCAATGTATGTGATTACACTCATAGATTTATAAATTTCATCATCAAAAAGGGATGGAGATGCGATGAAAAAAGTGCTCGTGACCGGATTTGATCCGTTTGGAGGAGAAACGGTGAATCCGTCGCTGGAGGCGGTCAAGCAAGCAGCTGGATGGAAAACCGATCGGTATATCGTTGAAGTTCGGGAGATTCCAACCGTATTTGGCCAATCATTAGCCATCTTGCATGACGCAATCATGCAAGTGGATCCCGATGTGGTGATTTGCGTCGGACAGGCGGGAGGGAGAGCCGATATTTCCGTTGAAAGGATAGCGGTGAACATCAATGATGCCCGCATTCCCGACAACGAAGGCCATCAGCCGATTGACGAACCCGTTGTTCCAGGCGGGCCTGTCGGCTATTGGTCAACTTTGCCGGTCAAAGCGATTGTCGAGGCGTTGAGGCGTCACGGCATACCAGCCTCTGTCTCTTATACAGCGGGAACGTTCGTCTGCAACCATGTATTTTATGGATTGATGCATTACATCACCCAATCGAAGAAGCCCATTCGCGGCGGATTTATCCATATTCCGTATTTGCCGGAACAAGCCGCCCGGCATCCCGGGCAGCCCAGCATGGCATTAGAGACGATCGTGGAAGGGCTGCGCCTTGCCATTGACGTGGCGGTCGAACGTGAAGAAGATATCCAAGCGGTTGGCGGGCACATTTGTTAAGGGGGATTCGTCCAGTTGCCTTTGACTTCAGCCTGTCCCTTCTGCTCGGCATGGATTTGGCTAAACAAAAAGCGGTCGCCATGGAGGTGGGAATGCAAAACTCCGGATTGGGCGTGGCGATTGCCACAGCGAATTTTTCACCCTTGGCGGCTGTTCCAAGTGCGATCTTCAGTGTGTGGCACAACTCTGAAGCGATCCTCGCGGCGATTTTCAGCTGGAGGGAAGAGAAGAATAAACACATGCCGGGATTGGGGGAAAAAACACGAATATCGCAGTAAGGTTAAACAGCGGCTCCGTAAGAGAGGGAGGCCGCTGTTTTCTATTGTGTATTGTAGTGGGGGAGCTATCTACCATAAGTTGCCCTTAATATTTTAAGATAGGTGTGCATAGAGAAAATAGAAGGGGCAAAAAAATGCGAATGAAGAGGAGACTGAGAAGAACGCGCAGCCCCCCTTTTCATAAATCACCACCCTCTTCGACCGTCCTTAGGAATAATTTTCTTCTTATTGCACATCGTATTCAATAGGGATTTCATGGCCAAGAACAGCTATGGCGGGAGCGTGATGCCGATGGCCGAACAACGAGAACGATGGTTTTTCCTTTTGGCGCTTGGCGTCATCGCCCTTTACGTGTCCCCGCTCTTTCTCCTTGGTGAGAACGCCCATATTCGCGTCCACGATAATTTGGATTCCAATATCGCTTGGTATAAGGTGCTCTCCGAAAGCGGAAAAATCACCGGGCCGCTTGACGCGAAGATTCCGCAAATCGCCAACGGCCAGTTGTCAAGAAACGCCCTCGGTTCGGAGTTGACCGGCATCGTCTGGCTGCACGCGTTATTTCCCACGATGACTGCTTATGCGCTCAGCCAAACGATCACAAGGGTGGTGGCATTTGTCGGTATGTATTGGTTGTTAAAAACACATTTCCTGCCCGAGCCGCGTTGGATGGCCGTCCGCATCGGCGTGGCGCTCGCATTTGCCCTGACGCTGTTTTGGCCGTCGGGGATGTTAAGCACGCTGGGCATGCCGCTTGCGCTTTGGGCATTTTTGAGCATCCGAAAAGGTGAGGGGAAGTGGAGACATTACGCCGCGCTTACGCTTCTCCCGTTTTATTCCAGCTTTGTGCTCGGATTTTTCTTTTTTCTTGCCGCCATGGGCGTTTTTTGGCTTGTTGATGTGCTGCGCGGGAAAGGGTGGAACATCCGCTTTTTGACTTCCATCGCTTACATGACGCTGCTTTATTTGCTTGTCGAGTACAGGCTTGTCTACTCGTTTTTATGGGAAGACGAGCCGACGAGCGGGATGAGTACTTCCATGCCCCTTTGTCGTTTTGGCATTGCGTCCGCTTGACGTGGAAAAACTTTCTCCTCGGGCACCATCATGTCATGACCGAGCATACGTTTTTTATTTTGCCAAGCTGGTTGGTGGCGTTGTATCTCGTTTTCGTGAAAAAACGGTGGAAGCAAGAACGGTTATTTCTTTTCCTATTCGGACTGAATTTCGCGCTGTCGGCATGGTACGCCTTTTGGTTTTATAAAGGGTGGCTGCCGCTTACCGAGCGGCTTCATTTTTTAGACACGTTTAACTTTGCCCGCTTTCATTTTTTGCGCCCGATGATCATTTATGTGCAGTTTGCGCTGGCGCTGAAAATCGTATGGCAATACAGCGAAAAAGGAGAAAAGTGGGCGAAGCGGCTGCTAGCGGCCCAAGTGATCTTGGTGTTTTTGATTAACGAAGAAATCGTCTTCCGCTACGAGCCGACGGTAAAACAATTTTACGCGGAAAAACAGTTCCAAGAAATCAAGCAATACATCGGGCTCCCGGTGTCCGACTACCGCGTCGTCAGCATCGGCATTCACCCCGCCATCGCGCAATACAACGGGTTTTATACGCTCGATACGTACAACAACTTTTATCCGCTGTCATATAAATACGAGTTCCGCAAAATCATTGAACGTGAACTGGAAAAAAGCAAAACGATCCGCACATATTTTGACGAATGGGGCGGGCGATGCTATATTTTTACAGCGGAACTTGGGAAACGGTACATGTTCACGAAACACTCGAAAAAGCGGCTGAAGAACTTGCTGCTGAATACAGAACAGTTGAAAAAAATGGGCGGCCGCTACGTTTTCTCGGCCGTTCCGATCGATAACGCGGCGGAAAACGGCCTCACGCTTGAGAAAAGATTTACGTCCGATGAGTCGGCGTGGACGATTTACTTGTACAAGGTGAAATAGAAACAGCGGCTCCCTTTTGAAAGGGGGAACCGCTGTTTTCTTGATTTAGCGCTCATTCAACTGCGCAAGCTGCCGGTCGTGCCACCTTGAGAGCAGCCATAGGGCAATCAGTGTCCCAATCAATGTGCATACCATATCCCATTGGGTGTCCCAAATATCGCCTTGCGTGCCCAAAAAATCTTTCGATGCCTTTCCTCCTTGGAACAGCGAGATTCGTCTATGGTCATTATTCGGAAAAACGCTGATTTTATACAAATCATTTTTTCGAGCGCTTGATGAAAACGTCGGAGTTTCAGCGGTTATAGGAAGCAGGGGAGAAGGACTGTGGAAGCGGCGATACGAAGCAACAGGAAAAGTGGCGTTTGTCCCCCTCGGGTAGGGAAACATTCCTAATTTTCAACGAGGATGCGAATGTATATTCGCATTTGTTTGATTTGATGGTATAATGAAACATGCACAGCCATATGCAGGGTGGGCAGTGGCCACTCCCTGAACGAAAGGGGGTGGTGCTGATGATGTCGATTGCCGACGCGCTGACGCTCATGATTGCGTTTGCGTCACTCATCGTCGCGGTGATCGCCGTATCCAAAGACAAAAAGTAACCCACCCTGCTAGGCCGAGGCGAGGGTAGGTTACGATGCCCGAGGCTTGGGCCACTGCACTTCTTGCAGCGGCTGTGTATGGACAGGGCATTGGTGGCCGCCAATGCCCTGCTTTATTATACGTTCCTTCTTCCTTTATTATACGCGTATAAAGAAGGGGATGACAAGAATTTTCGAGAAAGGGACAGTGAAGATCGAAAAAAATGAAAAAGAGGGTTGACTCTTTCGTTTTTTTATAGTAAATTTTACATTGTCGTTCCGATTCTGAAGGAACGACAATAAAAAATCCTTGACAAACTGTTTTATTGTTTTATAATAAATATCGTCGCCATTGCCTAGTGGTGATAGCGGAGGGGAAACAC
>NZ_ATCO01000125.1:0-13467 GCF_000422025.1 Geobacillus sp. WSUCF1
AAAAGACGATATTGCCAGCATCGAACAGCGGATGGCGACGAAAGATGATGTGGCAGATATTCCGTTTATTAAACAAGCGGTGATGGAAACGTTAGAAACCATCAATGAAATCCCAGCAATAAAACAAACCCTCTCTGAAGCGCTACGAAAACTAGACAATGTTATCGCCAGTCAAGCGCGGCAAGAGCTCGTTCTCCAATCACTTGCATTTCGCTCGCTTGAACAAGAAAATGAGATTCGCGCATTAAAAGCGAAATAATCTAGCCACGCAACAACACTTCTTACCGTAGCAATCAATCCTATACTAAGCGCAAAAAGCAACCGCATGCACGGTTGCTTTTCTCCATTTATGGAATGATGGATCAGGCGCGCGTAATGCTTCTGCCAACAACGATAAAACATAAATTGACAACCAAACAAAAACATCCGACACTGGCCAATCCGCAGCAGATCAAAAATGTCCCGTAACAATCGGAAGAATGCTTCTGTCGTATTTCATGACCAAGCCGCCTGTCGCCGGCGGCTTGGTCAATCCGTTCCTAAGCGGCTTAGTTCCCAGCCGTTGCTTTTGCCTGTTTGAAAAACTGCGGCAAGTATTCTTTATGCGCTTCCAACATTTCGTCCAAAATTTGTTTGGCGATGGTGTCAGACGGGACAAGCGGGTTGATCGTCATGGCGACCAACGCCGTTTGGTAGTCGCCGGTGACCGCAGCCTCGGCAGCGACGCGCTCGAACGACTTGATTTGCTGGACGAGCCCACGCACCGCGACCGGCAAATCGCCGACGGCGATCGGTTTCGGTCCATCTTTCGTGATGACGCAGTTTACCTCCACCGCCGATTCCGGAGGGATGCTCGCAATGGCGCCGTTGTTTCTCGTGTTGACCGGCTGAATGTCGCGCTTGTCGTTGTAAATGGAGCTGATCAAGCTGCACGCGGCGTCGCTGTAGTACGCCCCGCCGCGCTGCTCGAGCTGCGGCGGCTTGATGGCCAAGTTCGGGTCTTTGTACAGCTCAAACAGCTCTTTTTCGAGCTGCTGCACAACTTCGGCGCGCGTCCCTTTCGTTTTCGCCGCCTCGAGCTCTTCAGCCAGCATTTTGTCCGTTTGGAAGTAATATCGATGGTACGGGCACGGCAATACTTTCAACCCTTTCAAAAAGTCCGGCTCCCAGCCAAGGTCAACGATGTTTTTCATCGTCACACCGGAGCGGTCTGGATGGGCGACGAGGTCAATCACCTTTTCAGTCACTTCGACTCCGTCCAGATAGACGTGCAAGCCAAACACCATATGGTTCAAGCCGGCAAAATCAATGTGCACGCGGTCGGCATCAACGCCAAGCAGCTTGGCGACGCCCATGCGCATGCCGATCGGCACGTTGCACAAGCCGACCACTTTCTCCTGTTTCGTATAGCGCAAGACGGCTTCCGTCACCATCCCAGCCGGGTTCGTGAAGTTGATAAGCCATGCATCGGGGCAAAGCTCTTCCATATCGCGAATGATGTCCAAAATGACCGGGATCGTCCGCAATCCCTTAAACAATCCGCCCGGGCCGTTCGTCTCTTGGCCGATCACCCCGTATTTGAGCGGGATGCGCTCGTCTTTCGCCCGCGCCTCAAGACCCCCGACGCGAAACTGCGTCGTCACAAAATCCGCCCCGTCAAGCGCCCGACGGCGATCCAAAGTCAAATGAATCTCGATCGGCACGCCGGCTTTTTCGACCATCCGTTTGGCCAGTGCGCCAACGATTTCGAGTTTTTCTTTGCCTTCCGGAATATCGACAAGCCACAATTCCCCGACCGGCAATTCATGATAACGCTTGATCAACCCTTCGACCAATTCCGGCGTGTAGCTCGACCCGCCGCCAATCGTCGCAATTTTCAATCGTTTATCCATATTCCTCTTCCCCTTTCGCCCTGTTGGGCATGGTATAATCAATGTAGGAATCAACCAGTGGCTTGAAAGCGCCATCCTTTCCCAGCTATCGCACGTTCCGTCCCATGAAAGCGAGGTGTCCCGATGTTCACTCCTGAACAAATCGCCCAGTTCTCCGAGCTCGACTACGCCATTTACGACTATGTGATGAAACATCCGCATGAAGTCGCGTACATGCGCATCCGCGAGCTCGCCGAAGCCGTCCATGTCTCGCCGCCGACCGTGCTCCGCTTTTGTAAAAAGGTCGGATGCGAAGGGTTCAGTGAATTTAAAACGAAATGGAAGCTGTATTTGCGCGAGACAAAGCGAACCGCGATCATCAGCAGTCAAGAGGCGCTTAAGGAATTTTTCGAACGGACGCTGACCGCCGATTACGAGCGGACCATTCTGGATGCGGCAGCCGCGATCGCCCGGGCGGATCACGTCATTTTCGTCGGATCGGGCAGCTCCGGTATTTTGGCCGAATACGGCTCGCGCTATTTTTCTGCCTTTCAAAAGTTTTCTGTCTACATCAAGGATCCGTTTTTTCCGATTTACGGCCATTATTTCCACAACTGCGCCGTCATCGCCTTGTCGGTGTCTGGAGAGACGTCCTATACGCTCGCCCAAGTGCACCGGTTCAAGGAAAACGGCAGCACGATCATCAGCATCACCAACCGGAAACATTGCACACTCGCGAACATCTCGGACTACAACTTGACGTACTACACCACACCGGAGCGGATCGGGCAGACCGATGTCACAACCCAGCTTCCGGTCGTCTACTTGCTCGAACGGTTAGCGAAAGAAATGTATCGACTGCTGGGACGGAAGACGGAAACGATCGGAAAGGACAGCAGCCCAACCGTTTGAGCCCAACTCTGCTGATTGCAGCAACGCCATCGCCTTGTTGTTGGCTCCATCTACTATTACTAAACCGCGCCGGATGGCAAAAGTAAAGGGCATGGCGCCTTGTTGTAACAAAAGGAAAACGAAAAACAACTGTTTCTATGTTGTAACACTATGTTACAAAGGCAAGAACGGGCTGTGCATATAAGTTTTAGAAGGAAGGGGGGAACTGGGGCGTCCCGTTTCCTAGCAACCCTTCTCAAATGAAGAAATCTTGAAACACCCGTTTCTCTTTTTCCATGATGGTCGATCCAAGGGAACCGGCTGTTTTTCACCAACCTTTTCGCGGACAATGCGTTTGTTTTTGTAAACTCAGCCTTGACACTGTGGTGTTGTTTGAGGCACGCTTAGCGGATTTCTCCTTTGCGCCGCCCGCCGATCAAAAGAAACATCCCCGCCAACAGGCAGGGATGCAGAGCGTCCGCTATGATCAAAAAATTTTCCCCGGATTGAGAATGCCGTTTGGGTCAAACAATTGTTTCAGCCGTTTCATCCACACGACGGCGTCTCCTTTCTCCTCGCGCAAAAACGCCCGTTTGCCAAGGCCGATGCCGTGCTCTCCCGTGCACGTGCCGCCGCGCGATAAAGCGTAGCGGACGATATGGGTGTGCACGCGTTCGATCCGCGCCATCTCATCTGCATCGTTCGGGTCAAAGGCAAGCACCGTATGGTAATTGCCGTCGCCGACGTGGCCGAAAATCGCGGCGGTCATCTTCTGCTCGTCAACGAGCCGACGTGTATCGGCGATAGCGTCGGGCAGCTCGGACAGCGGCACGCACACATCGGTGGAGAGCATCGCCTTGCCTGGATAGGCGGCTTGAATGGCGAACGCCGCATGGTGGCGCGCTTCCCACAGCTTCGCGCGGGCGAGCGAGTCGGTCTCGACCACAAACGAAACCGCCCCCTCCACTTCGCACAATTCGTTGACCAGCTTTGTCCCTTCCTCGACGCTTGACGGGCTGCCGCTCAGCTCGATAAACAACGTCGGTTTCACCGGATAATCGGTTTTTTTGTACGCATTGACCGCGGCGATCGTCGCCTCGTCCACGAGCTCGATTTTGCCGGGGCCGACGCCGGACCGCAAAATGGCAAACGCAGCCCCTGCCGCTGTCTCGAGAGACGGGAAGCACACTTTGATGGCGTTCGTCGCCTCTGGAATGCCGTGCAGGCGGACGACGAGGCGGGTGAACACGCCAAGCGTCCCTTCCGATCCGACGAACAAGCCGGTCAAGTCATAGCCGGCCGACGATTTCACCGCCAAACTTCCCGTCTGAATGACTGAACCGTCCGCGAGCACCACCTCTAATCCGAGCACTTGATCGCGCATGACGCCGTATTTCACGCAGTTCGTGCCGCTCGCGTTCGTCGCCGCCATGCCGCCGATCGTCGCGTCCGCCCCCGGATCGACCGGGAAAAACAACCCGTATCGCTTCAGCGCCTCATTCAGCTGCAGCCGCGTCACCCCGGGCTCGACGATCGCCAAAAAATCATCGGGACGAATGTCAATGATGTGGTTCATCAACGTCAAATCGAGGCTAATCCCGCCTTGGACCGGAATGACGTGCCCTTCCAAGCTCGTGCCGGCGCCAAACGGTGTGACCGGAATGCGATGCTCGTTGGCAAACGCCATCACCCGGCTGATTTCCTCCGCTGTCTTCGGAAAGACAACGACATCTGGCTTGTGCGGCGCATGGTAGGCGATGCCTTTGCTGTGGTGTTCGAGCACCGTTTCATTGATGCTCACCCGCTCGCGGTCGCCGATCAATTCCAGCAGTGATTCGTATACGTTCATCGTTCTCCTCCTCACCCGATCGGATCAAGCGGCGCCACCCATCGATGCGCCGCCTTTTCTCTTGACGCACTCTGATGGTGGATCGATCGACCCGGATGGCATGGTTCGTTTAGTATCGCAACAGCGTTTCGATCCCTTCCACGATGCGTTCGGCGTTCGGCAGCCAATCATCCTCCACCGACGGCACCGGATACGGCGTGTCGTAGCCGGCGATGCGCACGATTGGAGCTGATAGAGAAAACAGCGCCCGCTCACTGATCAAGGCCGCCACTTCGGCGCCAAACCCGCCCGTTTTCACCGCTTCATGGACGATCATCACCCGCCCCGTTTTTTCCACCGAGGCGATGATCGCATCAAAATCAAGCGGCTGCAGGCAGCGAAGGTCGATCACTTCCGCGCTGACCCCTTTCGCTTCCATCTCGGCGGCGACTTTGGCGGCAAGCGGCACGGTCGCCCCCCAAGCAATGATCGTCACATCGTCTCCTTCTTTCACAACCCGTGCTTGGCCGAGCGGAATCGTGTACGGCTCTTCGGGCACTTCCATGCGAAACGCCCGATACAGCTTCATCGGCTCCAGAAACAGAACCGGGTCTTCGTCGCGAATGGCGGAAATGAGCAGCCCTTTCGCATCGTACGGATTGGACGGCATGACGACTTTTAAGCCCGGCGAATGGGTAAACAGCGCCTCCAACGCATCGGAGTGCAATTCCGGCGTCCGCACCCCGCCGCCGTACGGGCTGCGCACGACGATCGGGCACGAAAACCGTCCGGCCGAGCGGAAGCGGATGCGCGCCGCCTGGGCCGCCAGCTGGTCCATCGCCTGGTACACAAACCCGAGAAACTGAATTTCGGCAATCGGGCGCATGCCGTTGATCGCCAGTCCAATAGACGTGCCGATAATGCCCGATTCCGCAAGCGGCGTATCAAACACGCGCCCCTCGCCAAACTGCGCAAGCAGCCCGTCCGTCGCCCGGAAGACGCCGCCGTTTTCGCCGACATCTTCGCCCAGCACGATGATGCGCGGATCGCGCTCCATCTCTTGGCGCATCGCTTCATTGATCGCTTCAATCATCGTCAATTCCGCCATTTATCTCACCCCGCTCCGTTGTTTGCGCCGCATCACTTCGTCTTTTTGCTCGGCCAGCAATTTGGGCGCCTCGCTGTACACACAATCGAATGCATCGACAATCGAACCGGACTTGCTGGCGATGGCCGCCTCGTACGCCGCGGTCACTTCATCATTCACTTGGGCGACAAGCGCGTCTTCCTGCGCTTCCGTCCATAATCCGCGCCGTTCCAAAAGCAGGCGCAGACGGCGGAGCGGATCTTTCGCCCGCCATGTCTCGACCTCTTCCGGCCGGCGGTATTTCGTCGGGTCATCCGCCGTCGTGTGCGGCCCGAGCCGATAGGTGAGCGCCTCGATCAACATCGGCCCCTCGCCGCGGCGAGCGGCTTCGACGGCCTGCTTCATCGTTTCGTACACCGCCAGCACGTCATTGCCGTCAACGAGCACCCCTTTCATCCCGTACGCAAGCGCCTTTTGCGCGATCGTCCGGCTGGCCGTCTGCTTCCGGTACGGGACGCTGATGGCGTATTGGTTGTTTTGGCAGAAAAAGATGACCGGCACGTTGTACACCGCGGCAAAATTCATCGCTTCATGAAAATCGCCCTCTGACGTCGCCCCGTCGCCGAAATACGCCACCGATACGTGCGGTTCGCCCTTCAATTTCGACGCCCACGCGCAGCCGACCGCATGAAGCGTCTGAGCAGCGATGATGATTTGCGTCGGGAAAATGTTCACTCCCTCCGGCATCCGTTTCCCCGACAGACGCCCTTGCACGTAATGGAAAAACTGCTCAAGCGGCATGCCATGCATCAAGCATACCGCCACTTCGCGGTAGCTCGGGAAAATCCAATCGTCTTTATGAAGCGCAAGGGCGCTGCCGATTTGCGCCGCCTCTTGGCCGCTGAACGGGGCGTAGGTCCCGATCCGCCCCTGCCGCTGCATGCGCAACAGCCGCTCATCAATGACGCGCGCCCGCCGCATTTCCCGATAGGCGCGAAGCAGCCATTCATCGGAAAACGCCGCCAGCTGCCTCTCGTCGCCGTTTCCGTTTTCGTCCAAAATTTGCACGACCTCGACCGGCAATTTGCCCGGATCAAACATGGAGTCCCCTCCCACTCTTTTTTCATTGCCGCTTCACTTCGCGCTCTCCCAGCTTTTAGGCAAGCATCGAATGATCACCGTACATCCAAAAGCAGCACTTCCGGATTTTCCAAATAGTAGGCCACCGTCCGCATAAACCGCCCGGCCGGCTCGCCGTCAATGACGCGGTGGTCAAAGGTGAGCGACATTCCCATCATATCGCGGATGACAATTTCGTCGCCGACGACAACCGGGCGCCGTTTGATCGCATGCGCTCCGAAAATCGCCACTTCCGGATAGTTGATGATCGGCGTCGCAAACCACCCTCCGCCCGCGCCGGTGCTCGTGATCGTAAACGTGCTTCCTTGCAGCTCGTCAAGGCGAAGCGCCTGGCGGTGCGCTTTTTCCGACAGCTCGGCGATCTCAACGGCGAGCTCGCGGATCGATTTTTGATCGGCGTCGCGGATGACAGGGACGACAAGCCCCGCTTTCGTCGCCGTCGCGATGCCGATGTGATAGCGCTTTTTCAAGACGATTTCATTCGTCTCTTCATCGAGCGAAGCGTTAAACATCGGATATTGCTTCAGCGCCCTTGTCACCGCTTTAATAATAAACGGCAAATACGTCAGCTTGATCTGCTCCTTGGCCAGCTCGCTGGCCAGGTTTTTGCGGATCTCGACGAGCTTCGTCACGTCCACCTCGTCCATCCCGGTCACATGCGGCGCCGTGTACGCCGATTTCACCATTTTTTCGGCGATTTTTTTGCGCAAGCCGCGAAGCGGGATGCGCTCTTCTTCTGGAACCACAAGCTCCGTGCTGGCGATGGACGTCCATGCGGCTTTGTCCGCCTTTTGCTCTATCGCCGTGCCCCCAACTGGCAAAACCGCGGCCCCGCTCCTTTCACGTTGCTCTGCCACCGCCACGGCTGCTTCCCGCTCGCGGACATATCGCTCCAAGTCGGCGAGCGTCACCCGGCCGCCTTCGCCCGTTCCTTCCACTTCATCGATCGGAACGCCCAACTCCCGCGCCCGCTTGCGCACCGAGGGCGCGGCAATCGCCCGCTTGCGCCCCACCGTTGGGCGCGGGGCTTCTATATGAACAGCAGACGCAGGCTCCTGAGCCAAATGGTCAGTCGGCGCCGCTTCGGCCGCCACCGCCGCCTCGGTTTCCACGACAATCAACGGCTCTCCAACCTTCACCGTCGCCCCTTCCGGCCCGGCAAGCGCCACCACTTTGCCAGCGACCGGCGTCGTCATTTCCACCATCGCCTTATCCGTTTGAATTTCAGCGATCGGCTGATCGGCCTTGACCACATCCCCTTCGCGAATGAGCCAGCGGATGATTTCCGCTTCATGCAGCCCTTCGCCGATGTCAGGCAATTTAAATTCGTAGATCATGCCATATCCCCTTCCCCTTGTTCTCACGTTGTGATTGGAAACAAACACAATGGTGCGGCATCAATGGTGCGGCGATCATGAGGAAACATAGAAGTTAAGCGCTTACAAAAAACGTGGTGACCATTCGTTTTTTCTACCAAAATATCAAATGAATATTTTAAATTTTCCAACCTACAAGATTTATGATAGTCTATAGATTGTCAAACTGTCAATATAAGGAGAGCAGACATTTTTCGCCCGCTTCGACAAGCATCGACAACCCCTTCTATTATCGCAAAATAACAATTCTTGGTTCGATTTGACCGAAACACCGAGAACGGGCTCAACCGCTGCTGATTTCAGTGATGGGTAGGCAGTTTTCCGAAAAACATGGAAGGACGTGAAACATGGCTGTCTCGTACCAATGAGCGGAAATGGTTCAAAAAAAAGTTAATTGTACGAGGTTTCTCTAAGAAGAATGAATAAGTTCAATGGTATTTTGCAATACATCACTCGTCTTATAAGAGGAGGAAGCAATATGCGTCTTGCCACGATTCACCATATCGCTTTGATTTGCTCGGACTATGAACGATCAAAACGATTTTATACAGAAATTCTCGGATTTCGCCCCATCCGGGAGCAATACCGCGCTGAGCGCCGTTCGTACAAACTCGATTTGGAGGCTGATGGCGGCATTCAGCTTGAGCTATTTTCCTTTGAAAACCCGCCGAAGCGCCCAAGCTACCCGGAAGCGTGCGGACTGCGCCATCTTGCTTTGGCGGTGGACAACCTCGATGAAGCCATTGCCTACTTGCGCCAACACGGCATCGATCCCGAACCCGTCCGCGTTGATGAAGCGACCGGCAAACGATTCACCTTCTTCCAAGACCCAGATGAACTGCCGATCGAGCTGTATGAAAACTAAAGAGAAAAGCACGCTTGCTCCATGACGATGACAAAACGAAGCCTCTCCGTTGATTTGTGGTACAATGGGGTCGATACAAATGAAGGAGGCCAAACAACATGATTCGATTCGCAACCATCGGCACAAACTGGATCACCGAAGCATTTCTTGACGCCGCGCGCCTCGTCGATTCCTTCGAACTCGCCGCCGTCTACTCGCGAACCGAGGAGACCGCAAAGCAGTTTGCCGACAAAGTCGGGGCGCCGCGGACGTTCACGGACTTGCAAAAGCTGGCCGAAAGCGACGGCATTGATGCCGTCTATATCGCCAGCCCGAACGCACTTCATGCCGAGCAGGCGATTTTGCTCATGAATCACGGCAAGCACGTCTTATGCGAAAAACCGCTCGCCTCCAATGCGAGAGAAGTCAAAGCGATGATCGAAGCGGCGGAGCGAAACGGCGTCGTATTGATGGAAGCGATGAAAGCGACGCTGCTTCCCACATTCCGGTCCATCCGCGAGCACTTGCCGAAACTCGGCCGCATCCGCCGCTACGTGGCGAACTATTGCCAATACTCATCGCGCTATGACGCCTATAAGCAAGGAACGGTGCTCAACGCCTTCAACCCAGCTTTCTCCAACGGGGCGTTGATGGACCTTGGCGTCTATTGCCTGTACCCGATGGTCGTTTTGTTTGGCCAGCCCCGTGGCGTGAAGGCGCAAAGCGTGAAGCTCGAATCCGGCGTTGATGGCGAGGGTTCGATCGTGCTCGATTACGGCGACATGGACGCGGTCGTCTTTTATTCGAAAATCACGAACTCGCACTTGCCTTCGGAGATTCAAGGGGAAGACGGAAACATGATCATCGACGCCATCCACACACCAACCAAAGCGGAAATCCGCTACCGCGACGGGCGCGTCGAGGACATCACCGCGCCGCAGGACAAGCCGCCGATGTATTATGAAGCACAAGAGTTTATCCGTTTGATCGAAAACGGAGAACGCGAATCGGCCGTCAACTCGCACCGCCATTCGCTTTGGACGATGGAAATCATGGACGAAGCGCGAAAACAAACCGGCATCGTGTTCCCGGCCGACGAGCGATAATAAAAAGGTTCCAACCTAGTCTTCCTGGGGCTCGGTTGGAACTCTTTTTCTTTCTGTCTCATTGGATTTCCTTGGCCGCCGATAAGCCATGGCTGTTACCTTCTGCTAAAATACGGGCCAAGCCATCCGCTTTCATGCGTCATGACAAACGTCCAGTTGAACTCGCTGTCCACCACATATAGATCGATTTTGTCGTTTTCCGCTGCCAGATCGGCGGCTTTCAATCCGGACGCATCCTCCACGGTGAACGCATCGTCGCCATGTTGAAAGAAAAGATAGCAGCACGTTTTCTCTTCTTGATCAAACGCCATTTCCGCTTCTTCTCCTGTGAAACAGCCTCTCATCCCATAGCTGAACACATGCCATAAGTAGCCGTTGACTCCATTCCGATTATGAAGGTGGATGTGTTGTTTTTCTTCCACAGTCAAATGGCCAGCAAACACCTTTTCCCACTGTTGTCGCCATTGCGCTCCGAAACCGGACTGTTTGCGGATTTTGATGTTTCGGCGAGCTAACTGATGAAATAACTCCATTTCGTTTCTCCCCCAGTGACCTGACGTGGCACCGCCTTCATTGGTGTGCTCATTTCGTCTGTCAGAATGTGCGATGGATCGACAAGATGGCTTCTCACCATCTTTTTCGCGCCGAGCGGTTTTCGTCCGCCCAGCCACTTCCCTGTTTCCGTCCGCACTTCGATGAGCAACTGCCGCGCACCCTATGCGCGACCGTTTCTGCGCCTTGCCGCCCCGTTCCTATTCGCCCGTCTCAGCAAACCGGCGGAGGCGCGCGCCAATTTCATCGCGCACGCGGCGGAACACCGCGAGTTTCTCCTCTTCTGTCCCTTCCGCTTTCGCTGGATCGTCAAAGCCCCAATGGACGCGCTTCACGTGCGGCGGAGTGACCGGACAATGGTCGGCCGCATGGCCGCACAGCGTCACGACCAAATCAGCACGGTTCAGCAAGTCCGGGTCGATGACATCAGACGTTTGCTTCGAAATATCGATGCCGACTTCTTTCATCACCTTGACCGCATTCGGATTGAGCCCGTGCGCTTCAATCCCGGCGCTGTACACATCCCATTCATCGCCTAACAGTTGTTTGGCCCAGCCTTCCGCCATTTGGCTGCGGCATGAGTTTCCTGTGCATAAGAAATAAATGATTTTTTTCTTCATCGTTGATTCCCACCTTTATTTTGATTCTGGAGCAACAGAGGAAAAATACTTCCGCTGAAACGCTAAAGCGACGTTGACAAGCGCCAGCATCACCGGCACTTCAATGAGCGGACCGATAACTGCCGCAAACGCCGCGCCCGAATGAATGCCAAACACCCCAACCGCCACAGCAATCGCCAGCTCAAAGTTATTGCTCCCCGCTGTAAACGCCAGCGTTTAAAGTCAGCACCCGCAGCGGGCCGCGGGATTCGCTGTCTCGATTTTGCGAATGTTTTCGTCTTGGTCCGGAACGTATGACAACACCGCTTGCAACAGCGAGTAGTATTCGCTTTGCGGCCGGAGCGAATAATACACCCATTGCCCCCTCCGCTCCTCTTGGATCAGCCCGGCGTCTTTCAACTTGCGAAGATGCTGGCTGATCGCCGGCTGGCTGGTCGAAAACACCTCAAGCAGCTCGCACACACAGCACTCCCGCTGATTCAAAATCGCCAAAATCGTCAGCCGCGTCGGATCGCCGAGCAGCTTCAACACCCGAGCGGCTGCTCCTATCTCCATTGCGAGTTGCGGCATATCACCCCTCCATTCATCATCATATCATGATTTGCTTATATAAAAACGAACATCCGTCATGAAACGGCCACGCCGACCAATGAAATGGTTTCCGTCAATCAGTATATAAATGAACCTCCCCCACTTATCGAAGTGGGGGTTTCCTGTTTCCCCTTCGGAGGTGGATGCATGATAGGCTGGTTGGCAACCTATCTGCAGGCAACACCTGGCACCCGTCCCGTTGGGAGCCACAGGCAACATGAGTATCCATGATACTCAAGGCGGGAACTCGCCATCTACGACTTCATACCTAAGCAATCCGTCGATACGTAAACGGTTTGACCGTAAATTCCAATGGGCGGATTTCACCATAATATACTTTGGCAAATAAATTCATTGCCCCATGGATATCACGGTGTCGTTTGTACCCGCATTGACATGTATAATTTCTAGAAGAAGATTTATTTTTCTTCCCGCAAACAGGGCATGTTTGCGAGGTATAACTTTCATCTTTTTTCTCGATTTGAATTCCTTCGGCATTCAATTTGTATTTGAGATAATCAAATAATTTTCCAAACGACCAATTGGATAATTTCTGATTGGTCTTTTTGTTTCGTTTCTTTTTCGTATTCCGTTGGATTCCTTCGATATCTCCAATGACGACTTCTTTCACTTGGTTTTCCAAACACCAATGAACAAATTGTCTCGTGGTTTTGTGCAGTGCATCCTTTAGTTGTGCCTCTGATTTCGAAAGTACATATTGTTTCGCCCGATTGTACTTTTTCCATTGTTTGGAGCCTTTTTTTGCATCTGCTCATGAGTTTTTGCAGTTCTTTTAATTTCTTGTTTCTCAACCGATGAATGCTTCTTATTTTTCTTCCCGTGATAATGAGGCTTTCCCCATTTTCACAAATGGCTGCGATGGTGTGAATTTCCCCTGGGTCAATAGCAACACGGTTTTTACATGGATTTTCTTTTGGTTTTTTCCCATCTTCATACGATAAACAAAGCCACAAACCACGGTCATAGACCAACTCGATTTCTTTGACTTTTCCGTTTGGAAGTTTCTCTTTGTCGATTTTCACCACCAAAGGAGATTGTCGTTTTCGATTCCAAATTCCTAGCGACAGTTCCAACGTTCCGTCTTCATGCAAAACAAACCCATCTTTTGCCCATTTCGTGTTGAAATGTTTTTTCTTTTTGTATGGATATTTGATTTTTTCTCCTTTTTTCCGTGCTTCTTTTGCCCCATCACGGGCAAAGATATATTTATGCACAACCGCCTGGATGCTTTGGCTGTGGATAGAAAAACGACCTTTTGTTGCTTTTTGCAGTTCCGTTTTGGTTATCCATTTTCCTGTTTCCAAATGATGTTCTTTTGCCAAACGAAGGCATTCGTTCCAAACTTCTGCGGAGATACGATTGCATTCAAATAGTTTTTGGATAACTTCTTTCTTTGCCCGAAAACGGGTTTTCAGCGTTCGATACATGGTTTCACCTCCTATGTTTATTGTATTCTATTGCCATCCAAAGAAGAAAGAAAAAAACAGAAAAACCGAACGCCATTCATCCCCCACCTGTAGTGAACATATCCCTGTCAAGT
>NZ_ATCO01000126.1:0-21170 GCF_000422025.1 Geobacillus sp. WSUCF1
CTTCGCTTTGCTTGAAGTGGGAGTCTTCTTTCGGAACTATGATAAAACGCACCTGAACGAGGCATGATAAGAAAAAATGCGAAAGGAGGATGGGTGTGGCCAACGTCGCATTTCCAGTCGCTCGTCTTCATGACGGGACGCTTCGCCAGCTCCAGCAACTCGAACAGCGGCTGCGTGAAGAAACAGGAGAAGAAATTGTGCTTGTCGCTTATGAGCGGAAAACGGTTGATGAGGAGGAGACGAAACGATGATGAAGCGAAAAGTGAAATTTGACGCAGCGAAAAACAACAATAAAACGCCAACGGAAAGTTTGCCGGATACCGAATTTGCGGCACAATATGCCGGCGAGGAGGACATGATCCGCGGCGCGAACCGCAATTCGAAAAAAGGGAGACAAGGAGGCGGCGATGGGTAAAGAGCATAAGGAGCGGCCCGCTCGAACGAATGAAGAAATGGCGTTTGAATGGGGCGATTTCGCTCGTGATCAGCCGTTTTGGCTGATCGAGGAGCAAAAGCAAGCAAAGGAGAAGGAGACAAAACAAAAAGAGCCGCCGCGGTGAGGCCGCCGTTTTGATGGGATTGGATTGGTGGGTGGACAAAGAAGAGCGCTGGAAACAGCGCTCTTTTTTCGCTTGGGCGTTCAAGCCGATGCGGATGACGCAAACAGGGTGGAAAGCGGTGCAGAAAAGACCGTAGCTCCTGTGCCCGACGGGTCGAAATAGGCGACGATGGCCGTTGGCGCAAACGAGAGCTGCTTCGCGGCGATATAGCGGCCGACATCGACCGGCACGATTTCAACGACCGTATGTTTAAACAATTCCTTTTCCCCGAGCCCGAGGGCGGCAAAGTCCTCCCCAAGCACCTCGGGGCGCTCAAGCAGCGCGCGGTAGACGGTCGTGCGCGTCGTTTTCTCCGTTTTTTCTTCCCACCACGGCTTGCGCGGTTTGTATTTTTGGTTGCGCAAGTAGTCGTATTTCATGAGCGATTCGGCGACAGGCAGGGCATCTGGCGCACACGTACGTAAAAACTCATGCAGGCGGCGGAATAAATCCTCAAGCTGATGGCCAATGCGCGCCCAGCCGCGCTCATCCCAATACGTGCCAAACTGCTGGAAAAAGTCAAACGGCGATGGGAACACATCGGTCACCAAGTACTCGATCGTTTCGTCCATTCGATGGGCGTTCCAATACTTTTCGAGCACGTCTTCCACTTGCTTGATGCGGATGACGTCATCAAACGACAAGACGTTGTTGGCGAGCACTTCGTATGGCGCATGGTCCATATACACATAGCCGTACTCCTCGGCGCGCAGGCGCAACCCAGTGCCGCGCAGCAGTTTCAAAAAGCCAAGCTGCAGTTCTTCCGGGCGAAGGGCGAACACGTCGTTAAACGTCTTTCGGAACGAGTTGTAGTCTTCTTCGGGCAGACCGGCGATCAAATCCAAATGCTGGGCGATTTTCCCGCCTTCTTTAATCATCGTCACCGTTCGCGAAAGTTTTGCGAAGTTTTGCTTGCGCATAATGAGACGGTTCACTTCGTCGTTTGTCGACTGGACGCCGATTTCAAAGCGGAACAGCCCGGGCGGCGCCTCCTTGTTTAAAAACTCGATGACCTCCGGGCGCATAATGTCGGCGGTAATTTCAAACTGAAATACCGTGCCCGGTACATGTTCGTCAATTAAAAAGCGAAACATGTCCATTGCATAGCTGCGGCTGATGTTGAACGTCCGGTCGACGAACTTGATCGTCCGCGCTCCGTGCTTCATTAAATAGCGTAAATCATCCTTGATTTTTTCACGGTCAAAATAGCGGACACCTACTTCAATCGAGGACAGGCAAAATTGGCAACTGAACGGGCAGCCGCGGCTTGTCTCCACATAGATGATCCGGTTCGGAAGATGTGGGATGTCTTCCGGAAAGCGAAACGGCGACGGCATATCAGCAAGGCGGAGCTTGTTCCGTTGTGGATTCATGACGATGCGGTCTCCATCGCGAAACGCCAGCCCTGCGACATCTGCCACTTCTTTGCGGCCTTCTAAGGCAAAGAGCAGCTGTTTAAACGTTTCTTCCCCTTCACCGATGACGATAAAATCCAATTCCGGCACCCGCTCCATCCATTCACGCACATCGTACGACACTTCCGGTCCGCCGGCGACGATGACAATATTCGGCGCTGCTTTTTTCAACAGCTTGACGACTTTGATCGTTTCTTCAATGTTCCAAATGTAGCAGCTGAAGCCGATGACATCCGGACGGCGTTGGTACAAATCAGTCACAATGTTCAGCACCGGGTCTTTGATCGTATACTCAACAAGCTTGACGTCAAATTCGGGCTGAGCGTATGCTTTTAAATAGCGGATGGCTAAATTCATATGAATGTATTTGGCATTCAATGTCGCACAGACGATGTTCATCGCAACAAAACCCCTTTGTCTATAATATAGCAGCAAAACTCCTTTGTCTATAATTTATAGATGCAATTGGAAGCTTTCATTTGGCTTTAAGCGAGGGGGGGAGAGTTGACTATCATGCAGTTTAGCCAAATGAAAAAGCAGAAAAACTTGTCGAACATTGTGGAAAAGAATTTTAAAAAATCTTCGTAAATCAAGGGAGGAGTAAATTTTTCCACATCGAATATATATTTCGTTGAATGGTTTGAATAGACAAGGAGAGATGGATATGGCCCAAAGCCTTTCTCCTCGGGAAGAACAAAATGCATCGACGGATGTGCGGTCGCTTGAAGAGGAAAATCGGCGGTTAAAAGAGCGGTTGAACAGTTATTCGATCATTTTTGAGCGGTCGCTCGATGCGATCGTGATTTTAAATAAAAACGGTGAATTTGTCGATGTGAACGAAGCGGCGTGCAAGCTGTTTGAGATGGATAAGTTTTCGTTGATCGGCCATTCGTTTTCTTCGTTCCTCGAACTTGTGCCGCCCGATATTTTGCTGTTTCAGCGCTCGATGTTGCAAAAGTTCGGTTCGTTCAGCGATGAACTGCTCATCAAACTGCCGGACGGCAAAGTGAAGCATGTGGAATTTTCGATGAAAAAGGATGTGTTCGACGAATTTGACCTTGTCATGATGCGCGACATCTCAGCCCATAAGGCGCTTGAGCGCGAACGCATCATTCATGAGTTTTTGTTTCGCGACGTATTCAACCGCGCCGTTGACGGCATCGTCATTTTCGATGAATTTGGGCGGTTTATCGATGTCAATCCGGCGTTTTCGATGAGCTTGAACTTGGAAAAAGGAAAACTGCTCAATTTGTCGTTTCAGCAGTTCGTCGCCCGCGAATGCGCCAATGAGTTCGCTCGGCTGCTCGCGGAAGTGAAAGAAAAGGGAACGGCCAAAGGCGAGTTGTCGCTTGTCCGCCCGGACGGAACGGTGAAAATGTTTGAGCTGACGGCGACTTCCAACGTCTATAGCGGGTTTTACATGGCCATTATGCGCGATGTGACAGAAAGAAAAAATATGGAAATCAAGTTGCAAAAAAGCGAAGAACGGTTCCGGGCTATTTTCGAACAAGCGCATGAGGCGATCCTCATTTGGGACGATTTTGGCTACATATTGAACGCCAATCCGGCGGCGAGCCGGACGTTTGAGCTGCCCTTGAATTTGCTTGTGCGCCGCAATTTGTTTGATTTTGTCGACTATGGGGACGAAAAGGTGAAACGCATTTTCAGCGAGTTCCGGCGCAAAGGGGAAATCCGTGACGAGCTGACGTTTCATATGCCGAACGGTGAGGATAAGCAGCTCGAGTTCACCATGAAAAAAGGAGCGATCGACGGGTACCACTTGACGATTTTCCGCAATGTGAGCGAGCGGCGGAAAATCGAGCGCGAGCTGCGCGAAAGCGAGCAAAAGTTCCGGAGCATTTTCGATCATGCGATGGATGGTATTTTGCTTTGGGATGCCAAGCATCGGATCATCGACGCCAATCCGGTTGTCTGCGGCATTTTTTCCGTCGAAAAGGAGGCGCTGCTTGGCCGAATGGTGGTCGAGCTCGTTCCGGAGCGGGCGCGCCGCCAGCTCAATAAGCTGCTTCAACAATGCCAACGCACCGGCGAAGCGAGCGGCGAGGTCGAATTTTTCGACGAGGGAAAAGGGAGAATTATTGAGTTTTCACTGAAAAAGGAAGTGATTCCCGCGTCGGGATGATGATGCTGCGCGATGTGACCGAGCGCAAGGAGATGGAGCTGCAGCTGCGCAAGTCGGATACGCTCAACGTCGTCGGGGAATTGGCCGCCGGCATCGCCCATGAAATCCGCAATCCGATGACGGCGCTAAAGGGTTTCATTCAGCTGTTGCAAGGAAGCATTGACGGCGACTATTCGATGTATTTTAATGTCATTATGTCGGAATTGAAACGGATTGAGTCGATCATCACCGAGTTTCTGGTCCTGGCGAAGCCCCAGGCGGTGCAGTACAAACAAAATGATATCTGCAAAATTATGCAAGACACGATCGATTTGATCAGCGCCCAAGCGATGATGCACAACGTGCAAATCATCGCCGACTTCGAGCGCGGGCTGCCGCCGGTGTATTGCGAGCCGAATCAGTTGAAGCAAGTGTTCATCAATATTTTGAAAAACGCCATCGAAGTGATGCCAAAAGGCGGGGACATTACGGTGCGCATCACCCGCGCCGGGTGCTATGTGCGCATCTCCATCACCGACCAAGGATGCGGCATTCCAAAAGATAAAATCAAAAAGCTTGGCGAGCGTTTTATACGACGAAAGAACGCGGCACCGGCCTCGGCTTGATGGTCAGCTATAAAATCATAGAAGAGCACCAAGGGAAAATTGAAGTGGAAAGCGAAGTCGGCGTCGGCACGACGTTCCATATCACGTTGCCGATCGAACGAATGGAAAGAGAGGACGACGATGACGATTGAATATGCAGTATACCGCTCAGAGCTGCTCGGCGACATTTACGTCGCCTCCGACGGCGACGCGATTGTCAAAGTCGAGCTGTTTCCAGAAGAATGGCGCGCGTTCGCCGGCGAACATTCGGTTGTCAAAAGCTGGTCGCCGCTTCTTGAACGCGCGCTTAGGCAGCTGGATGAGTATTTCCACGGTCGACGCCAAGTATTTGACTTGCCGCTGAAGTGGAAGGGAACAGCCTTCCAAGAAGAGGTGTGGGCGGCGCTTTGCCGCATCCCATACGGCGAGACGGCGACATACGCTGACATCGCCGCGCAAATCGGCCGCCCGAAAGCGGTGCGCGCCGTCGGCCAGGCAAACCGGGCGAATGAACTGTCGATTCTCGTTCCGTGCCACCGTGTTGTCGGCAAAAACGGCGCTCTCATTGGCTATGCCGGAAGCCGCACCGATGTGAAGGCGAAGCTGTTGGAGCTTGAGCGCCGCTTACGTAGATGACGCTCTTGCGTTCGTGGAACAGGCAAAGAGTTTGGAAGGCGTTGTATGCGGATGCTGCAATGAAGCAGGCGGAAAAAGAAGCTGATGGCTTGTCTATATAGATGCAATTTGAAGCTTTACCATTTATAGCTTTTATCAAGTATTTGATCGACTGTCGGGCGACCGAACAACGCCGCTTAAAGACCCATATATGGGTCTGTGAAGCAGGTGGTTGTTCGGTCTTCCGTCACGCCAAGGCGTGACGGGGCAAGCCTGTTGCTTGCCTTCGACAGTCGAAAATGGACAAACCGCTTTTCCGTCAAGGATATGGTAAACTTCTTCGTTGCATCTATATGAAAAACGCGTCTGCCCCCGAGGATTGCCATCCACGGGGGCAGAGATCGGGCGTTATTTTTTTTGCCAATGCGACAAGGCGAGGGCGCCGACTAAAATGGCGCCTTTTATAATGTCTTGGGCGTAATACGGAACGTTCATCATCGTCAAGCCGTTCAGCAACACGCCCATTAAAATCGAGCCGAACAATGTGCCGATGACGTTCGGCTTGCCGGCGCCAAAGACGGAAAAGCCGATGTAGGCGGCGGCGACGCTGTCCATTAAAAGAGAGGCGCCGGCCGACACTTGCCCGGTGCCGATGCGCGAGGCAAGGACGATGCCGCCTAAGGCCGCAAAAAACCCGCTGATGACGTATGCATATGTCCGATAGCGGTTGACCGGGATGCCTGAGAGCCTTGCCGCCTCGCGGTTTTCCCCGGTCAAATAAAAGAGGCGGCCGGGTTTCGTGTACGTTAAAAACAGATGAGCGGCAATGACGACAAACAGCATAAGCAAGACAGAAAACGGTACGCCGAACAGCTCTCCCTGGCCGATAAATAAAAAGGAAGGAATGAATTTGCCCGGCGCCGTGCCGCCATCGGGCAGCGGCATGTCGTTGTAGATCGAAAACCCTTTCGTATAGGTGAGCTGCACGCCGTTAATGGCGTACATCGTCGCCAATGTTGCGAGCAAATCGGGCAGTTTGAATTTGACGATCAACAACGAATTAAGCAGCCCGACGGCGACGCCGAGCAACAGCGGCACGAGCAAGGTGACGAAAATTTCTTGGCGATGCAAGACAAGCGCCGCCGCACTGGCAATCGTCGCCAAGCTCACTGTCGAACCGACCGACAAATCGAAGCCGTCGACGATGAGCGAAAATGTAATGCCAATGGCCACCAAGGTGACGATGGAAATGGAACGCAAAATGTCGCTGAAGTTTTCATAGGTGAAAAACCGGTCTTGTGTCAGGCCAAAATAGGCGATTACAGCCAAAATGGCAAGCAGTGTGCCATGTTTATACAAAAATTCAAGAATGAACGGCGCCGCTTTTTTCGACGGCGGCGCGGAAACGGCTGGCTGGCTCATGGATCTCACCTCCGCTGCAATAGTAAACAAGCTGTTCATACGTCAGTTCAGCGGCCGGCAGGCGGGTGAGTAGCCGGCCGTCAGCCATGATGTAGATGGTGTCGCACACCTCAAGAAGCTCGTGAAATTCACTCGAAAAATATAGTACTGTTTTTCCTTCATCGGCGAGAGCACGGATGATGGAAAACACCTCTTGTTTGGCGTGGACATCGATTCCTTTCGTGGGCTCGTCGAATAGAAAAACACGCGCGTTTGTGTTCAGCCATTTGCCGATGACGACTTTCTGCTGGTTGCCGCCGCTCAAGTGGCGAACGACGGTGGTGCTTGACGGCGGATGAACACCTAGCGAGCGGACGAGCCCGTCGGCTTCAGCCGCTTCTTTCGCCCGGCTGATCCATTGCCAGCGCGACAGGCGGGAAAGAAGGCGGACGGTCAAGTTCGTTTTCACTGACTCGGGCAAGAACAGCCCTTGTTTGCGCCGTTCTTCCGGAATAAGACAAAGGCCGGCGGCAATCGCTTCATGCGGCGATGAAAATGTATAGCGCCGGCCGTCAAGTTGCCATTCGCCAGACGTCTTCCGGTGGGCGATGAGGCTTTCAGCGAGCTCCGTTTTGCCGGCGCCAACCAAGCCGGCGATGCCGACGATTTCGCCGCGATGGGCGTAAAGATCGACCGTCGTGCCGGTTTTTTCGATCGTGATCCCACGGACGGCAAAGGCGATGTCGCTTCCATGCGCGCGCGTTTGTTTCATGGCGGCGGCTCGCCTTGTTCCGGTCATATGAAGGACGATGTCTTCAAGCGGCAAACCGAGGGCGGAACCAT
Organism: Geobacillus sp. WSUCF1; assembly: GCF_000422025.1. Lineage (NCBI taxonomy): Bacteria > Bacillati > Bacillota > Bacilli > Caryophanales > Anoxybacillaceae > Geobacillus > Geobacillus sp. WSUCF1. The sequence continues at coordinate 7,601 of NZ_ATCO01000126.1, forward strand.
GGTAGACGACGCGGCCGTCGCGCAAAATCGTCAGCCGGTCGGCGATTTCCTGCACTTCTTTCAGTTTATGAGAGATGTAAATAAAGCCGACGCCTTGCTGTTTCAGTTCCGTGATGATGGCAAACAGCCGCTTCGTTTCGGCTTCGCTCAAGGCGGCGGTCGGTTCGTCCAAAATGATGTAGCGCGCATTCGATGACAACACTTTGGCGAGCACGATCAGCTGTTTTTCATGGAGCGAGCAGTCGCGCACGAGCTTTGCCGGCGAAATGGCAAGGCCGACGCGGCGAAGCAGAGCAGCGGCCCGTTCTTTTTCCCGGCGCAGCGAGCGGATCGGCTGTTTCTTCACATCAGCGAGCTCATCAGCCGCCAAGTTTTCGTAAACGGGCAATCCTGGGAAAAGCGCCGTGTCGACCTCTTGGACGACGAAGCCGATGCCGGCTCGTTTCGCGTCAAGCGGCGACGAAAAGGTGCAGTTGACGCCATCGATCGTGATCGTGCCGGCGTCGGGAGGAATGGCGCCGGCCAAAATGTTCATGAGCGTGCTTTTGCCGGCGCCGTTCATGCCCAAAAGGGCGTGGACTTCGCCAGGACGAACGTCGAAGTCCACGCCGTCAAGCACGCGCACGGCGCCAAACGATTTTTCCATGCCCCGCATTGACAACCCGTTCATTTTTTGTTCACCTGGCTTCCAACGTTTTCATCCACGGCGAGATGGCGACATTGGATTGCCCCCAGCCCGGAATGTATTGCGAAAGCTCATTCATCGACACTTGTTTGTCCGGAAGATCGGACCGTTTCACTAAATGCGGCTCAAGCGAGTAAATGTTCGGCGTTTTTTCTCCGGCGATTTTTTGATACGCGAACCGCACTTGGACGCGGCCGACTTCGGCTGGGTCCGTCGCCGTTGTCGCCACCCATGGGCTGTTTGGTTTTTGGATCATTTGCAAGTCTTCATCGCTCAAATCGATGCCATACACTTTAATTTCCGTGCGCCCGGCTTGCTCGATGGCGCGCGTCGCCCCTTTGGCGAACTCGTCCCAAGTTGCGAAGACAGCGTCAATGTCGCCTTTGTTCGGGTATTTTTTCAAAATCGCTTCCATTTGCGTTTGTGTGTCCAAAGCTGTGTTGGCGCTCGCCGTGCCAAACTTGGCAATTTCTTTAATGTTCGGATAGCGTTTTTTGAACGCGTCATAAATGATATGGCGGCGTTCCATCGGGGTAAAGCCGCCGACCCAAATCGTGACGATGTTGCCTTCCCCGTTTAAGTCTTCTGCGAGCGTTTTTAATGTTTTCCAGGCGAGGCTGTAGTCGTCTTGGTCGATGACGGTGACGCCGGGAATGTTCAAATCGTTGTCAAATGCCACAACTGGAATGCCTTTGGCGACGGCTTTTTTCACCGGGCCTTCGAGCGCATCGGCGCGGCCGTGGTCAAGCAAAATGGCGTCAACATTTTGCGTAATGGCCGTCTCAACGTACGATGCCATTTTGGTTAAATCGTTGTCGGCGTTGTAAATTTGCACCTCGCCGCCGAATTTTTGCACTTGTTCTTTGACGCCGGCGATGTATTGCGATGAGAACGTGCCGATGGACAGTTGCATAATGGCGGCGATTTTCACCGGCTTTTTCAACTTTTCAGGAATGGCCGCTTGCTCGTCGCTTGTTGCCGTCGAGTGGCTGGATGTCGTTTCCGTTTTGTTGTTCGTGGTCTTGGCTCCGTTGGCTGGCTTGGAGCTCACGGCATCTTGCTCGTGTGTGCAGCCAGTCAAGATGGAGAACACGGCAAAGAAAAGAAGAAAAAGGGAAGATAAGGCCTTAAATCGTTTCATGTTGCTCCTCCTTTGTGAATAATGATGGCAGCGTTGCGTTGTAATTGCCGCGAATGATGCCTTTTTCGGTAATGATCGCGGTAATGAGTTCGTTTGGCGTTACGTCAAACGCCGGATTGTATACGTTGACGCCTTCCGGGGCGATGCGTACGCCGGCGATGTGGGTCACTTCATCCGGATGGCGCTCTTCGATCGGGATGTCCGCACCTGTTTTCGTCGTCAAATCGATCGTGGACAACGGCGCAGCGACGTAAAACGGAATGTCAAACGACTTCGCGAGCAAGGCCAGGCCGAACGTGCCGATTTTGTTCGCCGTATCGCCGTTTTGCGCGATCCGGTCGGCGCCGACGATGATGGCGCCAATGCCTTTCGCCTTGATCGCTTGCGCTGCCATGTTGTCGGTGATGAGCGTCACATCAACGCCCGCTTGTATCAGTTCCCAAGCGGTCAGGCGCGCCCCTTGCAACACCGGCCGCGTCTCGAGAGCGTAAACGGATAGTTCAATTCCTTTTTCTTTCGCCAAATAAAACGGGGCGAGCGCCGTTCCGTAGCGGGCGGTGGCGATCGAGCCGGCGTTGCAGATCGTCATCACCCGATCGCCCGGACGAAAGAGCGACAACGCGTATTCGCCGATGCGGCGGCACACATCCTCATCTTCCACTTGAATGCGAATCGCTTCGTGGACGAGCGTCGTTTTGGCCTCGTTGACGGAAAGGGCGTCGGCCGCAGCGGTGACGAGCCGATCGAGCGCCCAAAACAAGTTGACGGCAGTCGGCCGGGCACTGGCTAGGTAGTCACGATCTCGTTTCAAGCGACGGCGGAATTCATCGACCGACTCGGTGTCATAGCTCGAAGCGGCGAGCGCCAAGCCATAGGCGGCAGTGATGCCGATCGCCGGCGCGCCGCGCACTTTCAGCGTGGCGATCGCGTCATATACGTCTTCAATGGTGTGCAAGTCGATATATTCCGTGACTGTTGGAAGTTTTTGTTGGTTTAAAATCGTCACATGCGTCTCGCGCCATTCGACTGAGCGCGGGATGGCAAATGTGCTCATTGCTGTCTTCCTTTCTTTTGGCGTTGTTCGTTTGTCCGGCCCGTCGCCGGCGGGCCGGATCGAATGGCATTACTGCTTGGTTTCGGCGAGCAGCCGGCGGAAGCCATCCGTTCCTGTCAGCTCAGCCCGCTCAATGATCAAGCGGCGGCCGAGGCGGAGCGCATGCCGTTTGGCAACAAGCCGTTCATCTTTGTGCTCGATGCCGTCAAGGTCCGCCACATGGGCGAGGCCGATCGTCCGGCGGATGACTTCGCAGCCGGCAAAGCCGACAGCATCGATGAACGCGTGCCGGAGCACGTCCTCGAGCAAGCCCGGCGTCGCGGCGTACGTTTCCACGCTCTCGGTGCGCCAAAGGGTTGAGAACACGGACGCAAAGACGTCCCATGTCCGGTCGATGTGGTCAAAGAGCGGTTGGCGCTCTAATTCAGGGCGGGACAACGCATTTAACAGCAAATTGGCGAAAAATTGGCCAAGGTCAAACCCGATCGGACCGTAAAAGGCGAATTCCGGGTCGATCACTTTCGTTTCGTCGGCGCTTACGAAAATGCTGCCGGTATGCAAATCGCCATGCAAGAGCACATCGGCTTCGGTTAAAAACTTGCGCTTCAGCTTTGCTGCTTCTAGGTGCAAGCGGTCATCGCGCCAAAGCGCTTCAACGTCTGGGCGCAATTCGTCTTCAAAGTTGTTCGTTTCGTGGTCAAAAAACGGGTCGGTGAAGACGAGGTCTTCCGTGATTTTGCACAGTTCCGGATTGACGAAGCTTTGCGCCAATTTCTTTTTCTCTTGCTGGTTCATGCCGAAATCAGACGTATAAAACGCCGTCTTGGCGACAAACTCGCCGATATGCTGGGACAAAAGCGGATACGTTTTTCCTTCGATCAACTTTGCGGGCGATTTGCAAACGGGATAAGTCTTCCATCACCGTAATGGCGAGCGATTCGTCAGAATAGTAGACTTTCGGCACGTATTGCGGCACATAGCTCGCAAACGTGCGCAGCGCGTTGCTTTCGATGACGGCGCGCTTTAACGTAAGCGGCCAGCTTTCGCCGACCACTTTGGCGTACGGCAACGCTTGTTTGATGATTACGCCTTGCTTTGTTTCTTGGTCGACGATATGAAACACTAAGTTCAAGTTGCCGTCGCCGATCTCGCGGCACAAAAGAGGCGCCCCGTCGCGGAATAAGCCGAGGCGGACAGCGAGAGATACCGCCTTCGGTTCGGTCAGCGGTTCGTAAACCGATGTTTGAACAGTGGTCATTGCCTTGTTCCCCCTTTTTTCATTTCGCTCGTTTTCAAATGCCGGTTCTGACGCGCGCTAAAACTCGGCGTTTCCGACAAATGAAAAAGCCTCTTTCGCATACGGAAAGAGGCTTGAAGATTCATTCGTTCTTCGCGCCTCTTATCTTTCAGAAAGACATCGGTCTTTCTGTTGGACTTAGCACCGTGCCCTGCGGAAGCATGACGCTTCCGGCGCCGCCCTTGGCGTGCGCCCTATCTCACGATAGCATTACGGTCGGTTGCTGGGCTTCATTGGGCCAATTCCCTCAGCCAACTCTTGATAAGAGTACCGATTTCTTGTATTCAGTTTCGGGAATTTTCACGATGTTCTCAATCGTTTGGTTGTTTGATTCGAATGATACATGGTCGGCCAATCGATTGTCAATACGTTTTGAAAAAATTTTTTGCCGTTTCATAGTCGTGCGGCCGGCGGTCGGCAAACACCGGGATGCGCGCACGGACGTCCGCAACGAGCGCGGGATCGATGTCGGCCGAGAGAATGCCCGGCTTCTCGTCCGCCTCGGCGATCACTTCGCCCCATGGGTCGATGACGAGCGAATGGCCGGCAAAGACGTTGTTCGGGTCGCGGCCAGCCCGGTTGCAGGCGACGACGTAGCATTGGTTTTCAATCGCCCGCGCCATCAAGAGCGTCCGCCAATGGTGCAGGCGGGGAAGCGGCCATTCGGCGACGACAAACAGCACTTCCGCCCCAGCCAAAGCATGGGCGCGAATCCACTCCGGAAAGCGGATGTCATAGCAAATGACCCCGGCGCATGAAAGCCCGTCGAGCGAAAACAAGCCTAAGCTGCTTCCCGGCTGCAAATACAAATGTTCATCCATCAATTGGAACAGATGGAGTTTGCTATATTCGCCGACGATTTGACCGTTCCGGTCGGCCACGATCATCGTGTTCGTCACGCCGGTTGTTGTTTTTTTTAGCGACCGAGCCGGCGACGAGATGGATGCTGTGTGCTTGCGCTAGGCGGGAGGCGAACGCTTTGGCCCGTTCGGCGCCTTCGTCGGCAATCTCATCTAGGCGCGTCAAATCGTAGCCGGTCGTCCATAATTCCGGCAGCACGATGATATTCGCGCCGTCCTTGACGGCCGATTCAATGGCGCTTTCCGCGCGCCGTTCGTTTTCGTTCGGGTCGCCAAACGCAATATCAAGCTGGAGGCAGGCGATGCGGATCGTCATGAGTTTTCACCTCGAAAAAATTTTGCTTTACATTTTGCTTTTTAGGATATATGATGTTGCACTAGAATTTCAAGAATTTTTTAAGAAGGTGTGGGCGATGACGATGGAAATTCCTTTTTCCGAGTTGCTTGAGCAGCTGCCAAAGCAATTTTTCGCCTCGCTTGTCGCAAAAGTCGGGGAGAAAATCAAGGCCGGATGCGACGTGATCAATTTAGGGCAAGGCAACCCGGATCAGCCGACGCCAAAGCATATCGTTGAGGCGATGCAGCGGGCGGCGGCTAATCCGAAATACCATAAATATTCGCCGTTTCAAGGCTACTTCTTTTTGAAAGAAGCCATCGCCGCGTTTTACGCGCGTGAATACGGGGTGAACATCGATCCAGACCGCGAAGTCGCCATTTTGTTCGGCGGCAAGGCCGGGCTTGTCGAGCTGCCGCTTTGCCTCGTCAACCCGGGCGATGTGGTGCTGGCCCCGGACCCGGGCTATCCGGACTATTGGTCGGGGATCGCGCTTGCCCGCGCGCGGATGGAAATGATGCCGCTTGTTGCGGAAAACGGTTTTTTGCCGGACTATGAAGCCATTCCGGCGGCAGTGGCCGACCGAGCGAAGCTCATGTTTTTAAACTATCCGAACAATCCGACCGGCGCAACGGCGACAAAGGAATTTTTCGCGGAGACGGTGGCGTTTGCCGCCAAGCACGGCATTGCCGTCGTGCACGATTTCGCTTATGGGGCGATCGGCTTTGACGGCCGGAAACCGGTCAGCTTCCTGGAAGTCGATGGGGCGAAAGACGTCGGCGTCGAAATTTATACGTTTTCGAAAACATACAATATGGCCGGCTGGCGTGTGGCGTTTGCCGTCGGCAACGAGCGGATCATTCGGGCGCTTGAGCTTTTGCAGGATCATTTGTATGTCAGCTTGTTCGGCGCCATCCAGGAAGCGGCCGCCGCGGCGCTCCTTGGTCCGCAAGATTGTGTCACGGAGCTGGTCGCATTGTATGAGGCGCGCCGCAATGCGTTCATCGCTGCGCTCTGCGAGGCCGGCTGGGAGGTGCAGGCGCCATCCGGGTCGTTTTTCGCCTGGCTTCCGCTGCCAAAAGGCATATCATCCGCTGAGTTTGCCGACATGCTGCTTGAGCGGGCGCACGTCGCCGTTGCCCCAGGCATTGGGTTCGGCGAGCACGGCGAAGGGTATGTGCGCGTCGGTTTGTTGACCGATGAAGCGCGGCTTCGCGAAGCGGCGGAGCGGATCGGGCGGCTCGGATTGTTTTGAAAAATAGAGCGGCAATGAACTACTGTCTGGTGACGGGGCAACTGTTTTGAAAAAAATGATTGACAACGGCGGCAAAGGCTGTCATAATTCAAAGTAAATTTGCCAATCGTTTGACAAGTGCATAAACGAGCAGGCTTTCTTATCAAGAGCAGGCGGAGGGACGAGCCCAATGAAGCCCGGCAACCGGCTTGGCGCACGCTAAGCACGGTGCTAATTCTTGCAGCGGAAACGCTGAGAGATAAGAAGAGCGCCATGACTGAATGACGCCTCTTCTTAGGAAGGGGCTTTTTTATTTCGCCATATATTGAAAGAGGGATGGACGATGAGTGCAGTCATTGCGACGTATTTGCTTCATGACGAGAAAGACATTCGCAAAAAGGCCGAAGGGATCGCGCTCGGCTTGACGGTCGGCACATGGACCGACTTGCCGCAGCTGGAGCAAGACCAGCTCCGCAAGCATAAAGGGGAAGTCGTTGCGGTCGAGGAGCTTGAGGAAAGCGACCGGACGAATGCGTACTTCGGCAAGCGGCTGAAGCGGGCGATCGTCAAAATCGCCTATCCGACGGTGAACTTCAGCGCCGATTTGCCAGCATTGTTGGTGACGACGTTCGGCAAGCTGTCGCTGGACGGGGAAGTGCGGCTGCTTGATTTGGAACTTCCAGAGGAGTGGAAACGGAAGTTCCCGGGACCGCGCTTTGGCATCGCCGGCATTCGCGAAAAGGTCGGAGTGTACGACCGCCCGCTGTTGATGAGCATTTTCAAAGGCATCGTCGGCCGCGATTTGGCGTATTTGACATCAGAGTTGAAAAAGCAAGCGCTTGGCGGCGTTGACTTGGTCAAAGATGACGAAATTTTGTTTGACAGCGATCGTCTGCCATTTGCGAAGCGCATTACAGAAGGCAAAGCGGCGCTCGAAGAGGTGTACGAACAAACAGGCAAGCGGACGCTGTACGCCGTCAACTTGACCGGCAAAACGTTTGAGCTGAAAGAGAAGGCGAGACGAGCCGCCGAGCTTGGTGCTGATGTGCTGTTGTTCAACGTGTTCGCCTATGGATTGGACGTCCTGCAAGGGCTGCGGGAAGATGAAGAGATTTCCGTCCCGATTATGGCCCACCCGGCGTTCAGCGGCGCCATCACGCCGTCGGAGTTTTACGGCGTCGCCCCGTCGCTCTTGCTTGGAAAACTTTTGCGTCTTGCCGGCGCCGATTTTGTGTTGTTCCCGTCTCCGTATGGCAGCGTCGCTTTGGAGCGCGGGCAGGCGCTTGGCATCGCCCAAGCGCTGACCGATGAACAAGAGCCGTTTGCCCGAGCGTTTCCAGTGCCCTCGGCCGGCATCCATCCGGGCTTGGTGCCGCTTCTTGTCCGCGATTTCGGCCGTGACAGCATCGTCAACGCCGGCGGCGGCATTCACGGCCACCCGGACGGGGCGATCGGCGGCGGAAAGGCGTTTCGCGCTGCCATCGACGCGGCGCTGGCCGGCCGTCCGCTCCGTGAAGCGGCGAAAGACAACGAGGCGCTGCAAAAGGCGATCGACCGCTGGGGCGCCATTGAGGTGGAAGCATGACGAAACAGCTCGTTCTCTTTTGTGATTTTGACGGCACCATTACGGAAAACGACAACATTATCGCCATTATGAAACAGTTCGCCCCGCCGGAGTGGGAGGCGTTAAAGGACGACATTCTCGCCCAGCGCATCTCCGTTCAGGAAGGCGTCGGAAAAATGTTTTCACTTCTTCCGTCGGCGCTGAAAGAGGAGATTGTTGACTTTTTGCTTAGCACCGCCCGTTTGCGCGAAGGGTTCCGTGAGTTTGTCGCGTGGACGAAAGAGCAAAGCATCCCGCTCTATATCGTGAGCGGCGGCATCGACTTTTTCGTCTACCCACTGCTTGAAGGGCTGATTGAGCCGGAGCGCATTTTTTGCAACGGCTCTGACTTCAGCGGTGAGACGATCCGCATCACATGGCCGCATGCATGCGACAGCCAGTGCCAAAACGGCTGCGGCTGCTGCAAGCCGTCGCTATTGCGCAGGCTCGCCCGCCCCGACGGGTATCACGTCGTCATCGGCGATTCGATCACCGACTTGGCGGTGGCCAGGCAAGCCGACTATGTGCTGGCGCGCGATTTTCTGCTTGAAAAATGTCAAGAGCTTGACCTGCCGCACGCGCCATTTGCGACGTTTTTTGACGTGATGGATGCGTTGCAGCGAATGGAGGTGATCGTATGAGCATCGTCGTGAAAAAGTGGAACGAGCTTGCGGAAGTGAAAGCCGAGCTCGCCGCCCGCGATTGGTTTTTCGCAACAAGCGGCAATTTGTCGATCAAAGTGACGGACGACCCGTTGACGTTTTTGGTGACAGCGAGCGGCAAGGATAAGCGGAAGCAAACGGATGAGGACTTCTTGCTCGTTGACGCTGCCGGCCGACCAGCGGAGAAAACACATTTAAAGCCATCAGCGGAGACGCTGCTGCATGTGGAAATTTACAACCGCACAAACGCCGGTTGCGTCTTGCACGTTCATACCGTGGACAACAATTTGATTTCTGAACTGTATGCGTCAAACGGGGAAGCAGTCTTTTCCGGCCAGGAAATCATCAAGGCGTTTGGCATTTGGGAAGAAAACGCCGCAGTGCGCATCCCGATCATTAACAATGACGCCGACATCCCGACGCTGGCTCGGGAGTTTGCGAACCATGTTCATGGCGACGCCGGCGCCGTGTTGATCCACAACCACGGCATTACCGTCTGGGGACGAACGGCGTTTGAAGCGAAAAAACATTTGGAAGCGTGGGAGTTTTTGTTCAGCTGGCAGGTGAAGCGGCTGCTTTTGCAACGGGCCGGCCTGCCGGTTGGTTAATATACATCTTTTAGAAGGGGGATTTTGACATGGCCGTCATCAAAGTGAGAAAAACGGGCCAAGTGATTGAAGGAGAAGACAATGTGCGCGCGTTTTTGAACAGTCAAGGGGTGTTGTATGAACATTGGGACATCACGAAACTGCCGGAGCATTTGCGTGACAAATACGTACTCACGGATGAAGAGAAAAATGAAATTTTGGCGACGTTCAAAGATGAAATTGAAGATTTGGCGGCGCGCCGCGGCTACAAAACATGGGATATCGTCGCTCTGTCCGATGCGACGCCGAACTTGGATGAACTGCTGAAAAAATTTGAACAAGTGCACATCCATACGGAAGATGAAGTGCGCGCCATTACGGCCGGCCATGGCATTTTCATCATCAAAGGCGACAAAGAGACCGGCTATTTTGACGTCGAGCTTGAAGCCGGCGACGTCATTTCCGTGCCGGAAGGGAATCCGCACTACTTTACGCTCATGGACGACCGCCAAGTCGTAGCCGTCCGTCTGTTCATCGACCCGTCCGGCTGGGTCGCCCATCCGTATGAAGAAAAAGAAGAGGCCGTCCAATAATGAGAACACCCCGCTGCCAGGCAAGGCAGCGGGGTGTTTCGTTCTGTATGGAGAGGAGCGCCTGTCTCGATGACGGAAGGGGGGATCGTTAAAACGATTCGGTTAACAAAATCATAAACAAAATGCCGATAATAAACGCGTACGTCGAGATCCGTTCGTTGCCGTCGCCATGACTTTCGGGAATGAGTTCTTTGTAAATGATAAACAGCATCGCCCCGGCGGCAAACGCCAACCCGTATGGAACGAGGCCGCGGAAGAGAGAGGTTAAATAAAAGCCGAGCAAAGACGTCACAATTTCGACCGCGCCGGTTAACGTGGCAATGACAAACGCTTTAAAGCGGCCAATCTGCTGATTGACTAAAAACAAGGCGACCAAAAATCCTTCCGGCGCGTTTTGCAAGCCGATGGCCAATGCGATCAAATTGCCGATTTGCGAAGCGCCGTCTGAGGCGTAGCTCACCCCGACTGACAGCCTTCGGGGAGATTGTGCATCGCAATGGCGGCGATGATGAGCATCGCCTTTTCGTCGAATTGCAAGCCGCTTTTCGTATGCTCCAAGTCGATATGGGGGACGGTCATCTCAAGCAACGTTAACACGAGCACCCCCGCCGCCAATCCGATGGCGAGCGCCTCAAAACCGCCGGACCGCAGGGCCTCGGGAATAAGACTTGTCATCGAGGCCGCCATCATAATGCCGGCTGAAAACGCGAGGAGCACATCGCGCCAGCGGTGGGTGAGCGATTTGGCCATAAACAAAATCGGCACAGCGCCAAGTCCGGTCGATAAGGCGGACAGCACACTGCCGGTCAATACCCCGTTCATCCAATTCCCCCTTCATCAGCCTTTATTTTTTCATATGCGCCGTTTCCACAAATGTGACAATCGCCCAAGCGCTGCCCTATAACAAAATTATCATAGCGAAAGGAACGGCCGCTGGCGAGAAAAATGGACCAGCGCCTGGCAAAAACGGTTGCCTGCCTGTTTGCTGTTCAAGTATAATGCAAGTAAGAAATGGTTAAATGCAAAGGGTTGGATGGCATGGAACAAAAAGAGCAAGAACTCGAGCAATCGCTAAAGTTGTTTATCGTATTGTCGCGGGCTTACCGCGCCGTAAGCGACCAAGTGAACAAATCAATCCACTCATTCGGGGTCAATCCGACCGAATTTGCCGTGTTAGAATTGTTATACCATAAAGGGGATCAGCCGCTCCAGCAAATTGGCGAAAAAATTTTGCTGGCGAGCGGGAGCATCACCTACGTCATTGACAAACTGGAAAACAAAGGATTGATCGTCCGCCGCGCCTGCGAAAAGGACCGGCGCGTCACGTACGCGTCCATTACAGAAGAGGGGCGGCGGTTTATTGAACGCGTATTTCCCGAGCATGCGGAAAAAATTCACGAAACGGTTTCGGCGCTGACGGCGGCAGAAAAAGAGCAGGCGATTGCGCTGCTGAAAAAATTAGGATATGGGGCAAAAACAAGGGGCTGACGCGAGGTCGGCCTCTTTAATTTTGCCGGAAATGGATACGTTATATAAAGAACATACCATAGCCAGCAAAAAAGGAGAGATCACCATTGATGGTTCCAGTAGGGGTATCGAATCGCCACATTCATTTATCAAAAGAACACATGGCGGCGCTGTTTGGCGAAGGCGCCGAGCTGACGGTGCTCAAGCCGTTGTCGCAGCCTGGCCAGTTCGCCGCCAAGGAAACGGTGACGGTCGAAGGGCCGAAAGGGAAAATTGAAAACGTCCGCGTCCTCGGACCGGTCCGTTCGCTCACCCAGCTTGAAATTTCGAAAACCGACAGCTTCAAGCTCGGCGTCGCGCCCCCGGTCCGCTTATCCGGCGATATTGACGGAACGCCGGGCATTACGATTCACGGACCGAAGGGGACGGTGACCGTCGACAAAGGGGTGATCATTGCCAAGCGCCACATTCATATGACGCCGAAAGATGCCGAGACGTTTGGCGTCCGCGATAAACAAGTTGTGAAAGTGAAAACGCAAGGGGAGCGGGCGCTCATTTTTGACGAAGTGATCGTCCGCGTCAGCGAAGATTTTGCATTAGATATGCACATTGACACCGATGAAGCGAACGCGGCCGGCTTGAAAACGGGCGATTATGTCGAACTGCTTCCATCGTGAAACCATCCGCGCCAAAGGCGGACAAAGCGCCCTCTCGGTACAAACGAGAGGACGCTTCCCATTAATGCGGCCGCTTCTTCTCTGATGCTAGTGTGCCGACAAGATGAAACGGCGCATCACGCCGAATGGCGTCAATGACGCCGCTGCTGATTTCTTGATGGGTGAGCCAACGCGTGCTGTGCTCTTCGATCACGAAGCCAAGCTGAATTTGCCGGTACAGGCAAGCGGAAGACAAACGGAGTTCCCGCTTTGCCTCGGCCGGATGGGCCCGGCTGCCGAGCACGTGGAACAGACGCCAAGGACCGGGATGTCTGCTATTTTCCCGGATGATGGCCGGAAACGCCTGTTTCCCGTCGCTGTGCACCCATGCGACAACAAGGTCGAAGGCTCTGTTTTCATTGATTGTTTGGTGAATCAAGGAACATAGTACATCATGATCGCGATAATCGACCAAAAGCGGGGTAATGGCCTCCAGATGTGCGGCGCGGGCGATGAGCCGTTCCATCCGTTCCCTGTTCCGGGCGACGATGGATACATGGTACCCTTCTCGCACGAGCCAAAGCGACACGTCGGTTAACATGCCTGTCCCACCGATGACGAGTGCGTGCATGGTGGTTCTCCTTTCGGATTAATGCGATGCTCCTTTCAAATAGCGGTCAAACCAGTCGACGATATGGCGAAGACGCTCAAGCCGAAGAGCAGGGTTGCCGGTGCGCGACAAATCGTGGTTGGCGTCCGGAAAGCGGACGAGCTTTGTTTCCCGCCCGAGCTGCTTTAAGGCGACAAACAGCTGTTCGGCCTGCTCGATTGGGCAGCGGTAATCGCGTTCGCTATGCAAAATTAACAGCGGTGTGCGCATGTGTTTGACGTATTTGAGCGGCGAATGATGCCAAAGCCGCTCAGCGTCTTCCCAAACGTCGCAGCCGACTTCCCATTTCGTGAAAAAGTAGCCGATGTCGCTCACGCCGGAGAAGCTGAGCCAGTTGGAAATCGAACGTTGAGTGACAGCCGCTTTGAATCGGTCGGTATGCCCAACGATCCAGTTCGTCATAAATCCGCCGTAGCTGCCGCCGGTGACGCCAAGCCGTTCTTTGTCAATAAAGTCGAACTTGCTGATGGCGGCGTCGACGCCAGCCATAATGTCTTCATAATCCATGCCGCCATAGTCGCCGCGCACCGCATTGACAAACGACTGGCCGTATCCGTGGCTGCCGCGCGGGTTCGTAAACAGCACGGCATAACCGGATGAAGCGAGCAGCTGCAATTCATGGAAAAACGTAAATCCATACATCGCATGCGGCCCGCCGTGAATTTCGACGACAAGCGGCGCCTTTTCTCCTTCGTCAAGCTCAGGCGGTTTCATCCTATTTCGCGCA
>NZ_ATCO01000127.1:0-5686 GCF_000422025.1 Geobacillus sp. WSUCF1
TTTTTTTGTTTTGGAATTCATTGCTTCCGAAGGACGGCCGGGATGGGCCGGATGGCGCCGCTCTTTTTGGTCGTTGCCATCCGGCCGGCCGCCTGCCGCTTTTTTCTCTACATAATGACCGCCCGGCCGCGATGGTCTGGCGTTTCCATGTTTTTTCCCTTTCGGAGACATTTCCTTGTTTGACGGAGAGCTTTCCTTATTTAAACCGGAGTTTTTCCGCTCGTGCGGCATCTGTTTTTCTTTTTTCTGCTGTTTCGTCTTCTGTTCCCTATGCTTCTGTTTCACTTGCGCCGGCTGTTCCAGTTTTCTCCCTTTTGATGGTGATGCTTTCTTTTCACTCTTTCCGACTTGTCCGTTCCCTTTGTCCGGCTTGGTGGATGTAGACGAGGCCGGTTTCACCTTTTTCTCGATTTGCAATAATTTTCCGGTTGTCATCCCCCGTTTGACAGCTTGGTTGCGCACGGCCATCGTACTATTGGCCGTGGTAATGACAATCCGGTCATCCGCCACTGACCGCTGGATATCGGCGAGCGCGGCAGACAGCTTCCGCGCCGAAGAGGCGTCGCGCTCCCTCTCCACCGTCGTAATCAGCACTTCCCCGCCTTTCTTTAAATACCCCTTTTGTTCGCTTAGCGCAATGATTTGTTTCGCTACCGAAGAAAACGGTTGACGTTTCCAGGAAGGAAGCGCCGTCAGCACCTTCTTTCCTTCCTCATTGTAAGCCTTCAGTGTCAACACGCGCAGCTCCGCATCGACTCCCGCTTCCATGCTTGGGTTGATGTCGATCGACATGTAGGCGTACACCGCATTAGAAGGCCATTGAATCCAAGTCGCCAGAAGCACCGCGGCCGCCGTCAGAACGCTTATGAGCGCATATCGAAACGAACGGCGGCAAAACGGAAAAGGACGGCCAACCGCATTCGCTTTGACCTCTTCTCCAATCTCCCATTCTTTTTCTTTTTTCAATCGAAGAAATTCCCCTTCCGGCGTCAATACCGTGACGAACTCTTCATCCAACTCCAGCACAATTCCCTTTTTCACGATGAAAGCACCCCTTTTATATAGTCCTTTAGGTAAATGTAATCGCCTGCCAAAATAACCGCGATCGCAATAATGTATTTTCTATTTCTCTCAATCGTTTTGCGGCTGACGGATGCCATCGCTTCCAACTGCTTGATCGGCAGCTGTTTTTTTTGAAACAGCAAGTGGACCAAGTGTTCGTTCTCGACAAGCAGCTGGGCGACGCGAATGGCGTTTAGGCGGGCGTCTTTATGTTTTGGCGATTGTTCGACTAAATCGTGAAAATGAATGCCGAATTGTTTCAGCACTTGCTGGTAATGAAGAATTTCTTCCCGACGCTGTTCTTGTTCGATTTGCCTATAAAACTCCTCAACCGATAATTTCGCATCTACGTACGTTTGCGCCGCCTGCTCGCCGTTTTCTCCATCTTCGACATGCCATATGGCCTCTCGCATTCTCACCTCTTTTCGAATGTAATCGATGAGGCGCCGCTTAATGAGCAGCTCCGCAAACGACAGAAAGGAACCTCCTTTGTGCAACGCATATTTTTCAATCGCTTCGTTAAAAGCGATCAGTCCAATGCTCGCCTCATCATCTTCCTCATGAATGAACCTCTTGCATACACTTGAGACTGTTTTAACGATAAACGGCTTATATTGCCGGATGAGCTCATTGCGCAACGCTTCATTTCCCCGCTGAATTTCCACAACCGTCCGTTCAAGCGTTCTCTCTCTTCTTTTCAATAATGTCCCAAACACCCTTTTCACCCCGCTTATACAAAGCCGGACTGACGCTCGTTCTTTATATTATTCGCACATCGCAACCCAAATATGGCCGTCGCTCAAAGGGGATTTTTTCAAGTCGCTCAAGTGAACACAAGTCCCCAAAAAGGCTCAACGCCGCCTGCGCCGAGCACACGCCCTCCATCAGCAAAAATCATGTATTTCTGTGCTTGACGGTTTCAAAACATCTCACGCTTTCTTCTGTAAGGGAAAATCAGTAAATCAACATTTTTCAGACATGGTGACGCGCGAAAAAGCCTCACTTGTCAAGTACACTTTGTGGAGATGAACACTTCTAAATGAAAAAAGAGTGAAACGCGGTGTTGCCGAAAAATTTGACATAATGGAAAAAGGGGCTGTTTCCCCATTTGGGTCAGCCCCTTTTTCATTGTTTGGCCGTTCATCCGGCCTTTTCTTCCGTCCGTGCCATTTCATTCAGCTCACTATGCTTGCGGCCGTAGATAAAGTAAATCACTAAACCGATCAGTAGCCACGAGACAAAACCGATCCATGTCGTCGCCGGAAGCTGAAGAACGAGGTAGCCGCAGAATAAGACAGCCAAAATCGGGATGACTGGGACAAACGGAACGCGGAATGCCCGCTTTAAGTCCGGCTGCGTTTTACGCAGCACCAACACGCCGATCGAGACGGTGATAAAGGCAAAGAGCGTGCCGATGTTCGTCAGTTCCGCCAATTTGTTGAGCGGAATGATGCCGGCAAATACCGCTACAGCCGCTCCCGTCAGCCACGTATTGACATACGGCACTTGGCGCGTCGGGCTGATGCGAGCAAACACTTTCGGCAGCAAACCGTCGCGGCTGATGGCGTAGAAGAGACGCGTCTGCCCATACATCATCACAAGGAGCACGGTCGTAATGCCGGCGATCGCCCCGAGCGAAATAAAGCCCGCCACCCAGTCTTGATGGATATAGTTTAACGCAAACGCCACTGGGTTTTTCACGTTGAGCTGCTCGTACGGAACGATGCCTGTCAATACGAGCGAAACCGCAATATACAACAATGTGCACACAAGCAACGAGACGATAATGCCAATCGGCATATCACGCTGCGGATTGCGCACTTCTTCCGCCGCCGTCGACACCGCATCAAAGCCGATGTAAGCGAAAAACACCGTCGCCGCGCCGGTCGCTACGCCAGAGAAGCCATACGGCATAAACGGCGTCCAGTTTTCCGGCTTGACGTACCAAACACCGACCGCCAAAAAGAGCAGCACGACCGCCACTTTAATGGCAACGATCACCGCGTTAAAACGCGCCGATTTTTTGGCGCCTAAGTTCAACAAAAACGTAATGAACAGAATAATTAAAATCGCTGGCAAATCGATGAACGTCCCTTTCTCCGGATCATACGCGCTCGTCAATGCTTTCGGGAGTTCGATGCCAAAACCGGTAAGCAACCCTTGGAAATAACCGGACCAACCGACGGCAACCGCCGACGAGGCAACCCCATATTCCAAAATCAAATCCCAGCCTAAAATCCAAGCGAATAATTCACCGAATGTCGCATAGCTATATGTGTATGCGCTCCCTGACACCGGCACCGTCGAGGCGAACTCGGCGTAGCAAAGCGCCGCGAACACACACGCCAATCCTGATAAGATGAACGAAAGAACAAGTGCTGGGCCGGCATGTTCCGCCGCCGCCACCCCGGTCAGGACGAAAATGCCTGTCCCGATGATGGCACCGATGCCGAGCATCGTCAAGTCGAATGCACCTAACTCTTTTCGCAGCGAAGCTCCTTTCGCCCCCGACTCCTTAAGCAACGATTGAATCGGTTTTTTACGAAACAAATTCATAGATGTCTCCCCTTGTCGTTTTTTGTAGAAAATTGTTGAATTTTGTTGTCGAATACAGTTGACATTCTACATGATCCTCGTTTTTTTGTAAAGTGCGAAAATAAGAAAAACAGCAAAAAATTTTCTCCGTTTTATGCGGCAAAGCAAAAAATAGTTTTTAAAAATAACAAAAAACATCAATTTACAAATTTTTCAGATAAATATATAATGAATGTGTGACAAATTTGTGTCAGAAAGGGGGAGTCACATCCACCGTTTGCGACAGAACAGTTCATTGCCCTTTTTGAAAACGCTTTAATACAGACAAGGAGGGATTACAATGGCAGTGAAAAAACAATCAAGGGCCGACCAAGGCGGCATCAACTATGATGCCATCGCTCAATCCGCTTCATTCCGCGGGCTCATTCAGGCGAAGAAGCGCTTCATCATCCCAGCCACCGTCTTTTTCTTCGTCTTTTACTTCGCCCTTCCGGTGTTGACGTCGTATTCGAAAGCGCTCAACGCACCAGCGATTGGGCCGGTCAGCTGGGCGTGGCTGTTTGCCTTTGCGCAGTTTATTATGACATGGGCCTTATGCATCCTTTATTCGAAACGCGCAGCACAATTTGATGCCATCGTCGAGCAAGTGAAGCAAGAAGCAGCGGAAGGAGGAAACACGTAATGCACGGGCTCGCCTTTTTCCTCTTCCTCATTATCGTCGCCTTGACGCTTGTCATTACGTACTACGCCTCGAAACGGACGAAAACGACAAGCGAATTTTACACCGCGGACAGCAGCCTCACCGGCTGGCAAAACGGGCTTGCCATCGCAGGCGATTATATGTCCGCCGCATCCTTCTTAGGAATCGCTGGCATGATCGCGCTGACGGGATTTGACGGCTTCTTTTACAGCATCGGCTTCCTTGTCGCTTATCTTGTCGTCTTGTATATCGTCGCCGAACCGCTTCGCAACCTCGGCAAATACACGATGGCCGATATGATCGCCGCCCGTTTTGACGATAAGAAAGTGCGCGGCGTCGCGGCGTTAAATACGATCGCCATCTCGATTTTCTATATGATCGCCCAGCTTGTCGGCGCCGGCGGCCTCATCAAGCTTCTGTTGGGTCTAGACTACATTTATTCCGTCTTGATCGTCGGCATTTTGATGACGGTGTACGTCGTCTTCGGGGGCATGACAGCAACGAGTTGGGTGCAAATCGTCAAAGCCGTCTTGCTGATGGTCGGTACGTTTATCATTTCCATCATCGTCTTTGCCAAATTCGATTTCAGCATCGCCAAAATGTTCCACGAAATGAAAACAGCGACGCCGCTTGGCGAGGCGTTTTTAAACCCGGGCAACAAGTTTAAGGATCCACTCGATACGATTTCACTCAACTTGGCGCTCGTGTTGGGGACGGCCGGGCTGCCGCACATTTTGATCCGCTTCTTTACGGTCAAAGACGCGCCGACTGCGCGCAAATCGGTCGTGTATGCGACATGGATCATTGGGCTTTTCTACGTCATGACGATCTTTTTAGGCTTTGGCGCCGCCGCGTTTGTCGGCTATGACAAAATCGTCGCCGCCAACCCGGCCGGCAATATGGCCGCCCCGCTGTTGGCGGAAGCGCTTGGCGGAGATTTCTTGTTCGCTTTCGTCTCTGCCGTCGCCTTTGCGACGATTTTGGCCGTTGTCGCCGGACTTGTGTTGTCAGCCGCCTCGGCGTTTGCCCATGACTTTTACAGCCATATTTTGCGGCGCGGCCAGGCGACGGAAAAAGAACAAATGCTCGCCGCCCGCTGGGCATCCGTCGGCGTCTCGGTGTTGTCGATTTTGTTAGCGCTGTTTGCACAAAAAATGAACGTCGCGTTCCTCGTATCGCTCGCATTTGCGGTCGCCGCCAGCGCCAACTTGCCGACGATCGTATTCACCATTTTCTGGCGCCGCTTTAACACGACTGGAGCGATTACGGGGATGCTTGTCGGCCTGATCAGCGCCTTGGTGCTCGTCTTCTTCAGCCCGAACGTCTGGTCGCCGCAGCCGGGCGCCGCCATTTTCGTCGGCGAACCGCTCTTTAACTCACATTTCGCAC